>CALVZW010000022.1 GCA_944372675.1 uncultured Clostridia bacterium | reverse complement strand
AATGTTAATATTACAATGCCAAAATTAACTGTAGGAAGATTATATACAATTACAGTTGTAAATGGAGAAATAAGCGGACAATTAGTACAAACACAAACAGGAGATGTAACAGTAAATACAAATCCTTATACATTTATTTGTAATAGCGAAGATGCAACAGTAACATTAAGTGGAATTACAATCAATTCAAAATAAGAGCAAATGAATAATAAACAATTACAAGAGAAAATAGATAAGGAGTCAAAAGATGAAAAGTAAAAGAGTGTTGAATATTCGACAGTTGGGAATGTTAGCATTTAGTTTATTGATGAGTTTAATATGCTTATTTGGTATAACATATTCAGCATTGCAAGATACAAAGACGGCAACGGGAACAATTACATTTTCAGGCGATTTAGCATTGGCGATGCAACACGGAGCAGGGAATTATGTCAGTGGAGATACATTATCATTACAATTAATACCAGATTATGTAAATATAGTTAATGCAGAAGATACAGGCAATGTATATTTTATAGGACAAACAGGGCAAGTATCGTCATTGAAATGGGAAGATAATGCAAGTGGAGAAAATGATATAATATTCAAGGTATTCTCTGATGGAGAAACAAGTGCATATATAAAAATGACCTTACAATTAAAATATACACCAAAACAAGCAAGTTATTTGCCACAGACAGCACAAGAATGGCAAGTATATCCAAAGTTTGGTTCAAGTAGTTATGAAATGACATATACACAAATTGAAGAAGACGGCAATAAAGAATATTCATTTTATGGACCAAGTGATAGATTAGTAGTAACATACCCAAAGTTTGAAAGAACAGAAAATTATGTAACAAAAACATTTGAAATGTATTACTTAGCAGAAGATTTTGAAACGCAACAATCGTTTAGTGGTACAATGATAGAAAGTTACAATGGATATACTACATTAAATAAAGAAATAAATTTTAGCAATATTATAAGTGATGTACAATTTTTAATAAGCGGTACTAATCAAATAAGGGATGGAGACCAATTTGAAATGAGTATAAATTGTCAAGCAAGTGTTTTCCCATGTTTATGATAAATAAATAATTTATTAGTAATTTAATTTACAATTTAATATAATTTAATAAGAACATAAAATCTTTATTATGTTCTTTTTTAACTTATTTATTAAATTATCATTTTGAAAATAAAATATATTATGGTATAATGAAAAAAGTTATATTATTAATTAATTTACTAACAATAATATGTTAATTTTTTTGTATAATAGAAAAATATAGTTGTAAGAGGTGAAAATGTCGGCTGGTAGTATTGCTTTGTTAGTAGTTTATATTTTAAACACTTTACTTGCTATAATAATGATTTTTGTTGAAAAAAAACAAACTTCAACTGTTATTGCGTGGCTTTCAGTTATGGTTTTTTTGCCTATTGTTGGTTTTGTATTTTATATTTTAATGGGTAGTGGTTTGGGGCTTAGAACTAGATTAATGCTTAAAAAAACTAATATGGCTAATGTTATTAACAAAAGAGAGTTGGATGAATTAATAAAAAACTATAATTATAATTTTGATGATACCACTGGTGATTTGCTTGTTCGTCATAAAAGTTTAATAGAGTTTAATTATAATTGGGCGGGTAGTATTTTAACAGATAAAAATAAAATACAATTTTTTAATAATGGATTAGATAAATTTAATGCACTTAAAAACGACATAATTAATGCTAAAAATCATATTCATTTAGATTATTACATATTTGCTAATGACACTATTGGTTTAGAAATTTTAAATCTTTGCATTGAAAAATTAAAACAAGGTGTAAAAGTTAAAATATTAATAGATAGTGTTGGCTCAATAAAAACCAGAAAAAGACATTTTAAAAATTTTGAAAAAGCGGGCGGTGAGTTTAAGGAGTTTTTTCCGCCAATTATTCCTTTAAAACTTTTTAATTTAAAAATGAATTATCGTAATCACCGTAAAATTGCTGTCATTGATGGTAAAATTGGTTATGTCGGTGGTATAAATTTAAGGTTAGACCATATGGGGTTTGATAGACGCTTGAAGCCTTGGCGAGATGCACATATTAGAATTGAAGGGGTGGGTGTTTACGATTTACAAGCCACATTTTTGTCTGATTGGCGATTTGCTACATACGATTACAAATATCCTATTAAATATCTTATGCCTGACTATTTCCCTGAGATAAAAAGTGACGGGGATTGTCCTATGCAGGTAATAACAAGTGGACCAAGCAATAATAAGTGTGAAATAAAAAATGCTTTGATAAAAATGATTAATGGGGCTAAGAAAAGCATTAAAATTCAAACACCATATTTTGTGCCAGATGAAGTTTATTTTGATAGCATAAAATTAGCAAAAGCAAGTGGAGTTGATGTCGAAATAATGGTGCCAGAAATACCTGATAAGCATTTTGTTTATAATGCAAGTTTAAGTTATTTAAGAGATTTAGTTAATTTAGGAGTAAAAGTGTTTACTTATCGTGGCTTTTTGCACAGTAAAACTATGGTAGTTGATGATGAAATTTGCACAATTGGAACTTGCAATAGTGATATTAGGTCTTTTAAGTTAAATTTTGAAATAAATGCTATTATTTATAATAAAAGTTTTACTCAAACCATAGTTGATGGTTACAATAATGACAAATTAAATTGCGATGAATTTAATTTAGAAAAAATTAACAAATTATCTTTATTAAAACGATTTAATATGAGTTTGTGTAGAATGTTTACACCATTACTTTAGTTAAACAATTAGTAATCATTTGACAAATCAAAATTACTTTTGATATAATAGACAAAGGAGTATGTATGCCTATAAAACAAATTTGGAATAAGGAAATTGCAAAAAATTTTAGCGATATGTCTTTTGATGAACAAGCAAAATTATATCGCAGTTTTAAAAAGCAATTTGATAAATTAAGCGATTATAATTTAGACAAGGCTAATGAGTATTTTAAAGAATACTTAGAAGAAACTGTCATAATTGCTTGCAATGGAGATGTTATTGCTCAAGATTTTTTAACATATATTTATAAAAAAGGAAGAACAGGATTATTTGATGCTAATTTATTGCTTGCCTACAAGTGGGGAATAATTGCAAGTTCTAACGGTAGTAAATTGTCAATGGATAGGTTGAAGTTTTTTTATCAACCAGCATTTTCTATTATTGCTGAGCATCCAAAATTGGATGAACTTATTCAAAAATATAAATTGACACCTGATAATATTGAGTACTTTTTTGCAATGAATTTAGCGGAAATGATAACAAGTGCTAGTGATGTTAATATTAAATCTTTAAGCAAACTTTCAGTAATGCCTGAGCCATTTAACGATGAAAATTTGAGAGAATTGGAAAGAATTAGAGATAGGGTTATTGGAAATATGATGGAACTATTATAGGTGTATGATGAAAAATTATAAAAAAGATTTTTATGACAGTTATGATGCCGTTAGGTTATTTTTGTATGTGTTGCTAATACCTTATCTAGCAATGTTTTTGCTAGTAGGTGTTTATATGATAATAGGTACATCCATGAATGTTAGTATGGATGACTTTATGTCTTATTTATCTGTTATTTTAATTAATGCAGTTTTTATGCAAATATGTCTTGTAGTAATTTACTTTGTATTTAATTATAAAAGGGGAATTAATTTTGTAAATGCAACTCAATTTAATAAAAAAGTTAATGCTTGGGCAATAGCAATTGCTTTGTGTATGGGTTTTGCGTTTATGTGGTTTAGTTCACCATTAGTTACATTATTTGAACAAGGGTTAATAGGTTTAGGTTTTAATTTAAGCAGTGATTTAGGGTTTAGTTTGGATAATGCTGGAACAATTATTTTTGCAATTGTTGGACTTAGTATAGTTCCAGCATTTATCGAAGAATTTATTTTCCGTGGCGCAATTTTACAAGGTTTAAGAAAATACGGTAATTGGTTTGCAATAATAGTTTCAGCATTATTATTTATGCTTTTACATTCAAACATTCAACAAACAATTTATCAATTTGCTTTTGGAATTTTGGCAGGTTGGCTAGTTATTAAAACTGGTTCAATATGGACAAGTATTTTAATGCATGCGTTTAATAATGTTACAATAATTATTATGCAAAGCATATACGAAATAAAAGGCATTAATACAACCGAAGTTGTGGTTAATAGCGAACTTATTATTCAAGCAATTATTTACACAATTATCTTAGTTGCACTTATTTGGTTAGGTGTTTATTTAATAAACAAGGTTTACAAAAATAAAAAAGAAAATGAAACTTTAGTTTCACAAACTGATAATGAAAAAACTAAACAAAATAATGTTGATTACAGTAAAATTGGCTTTAAACAAGGATGTAAAATTTTTGCTCAAGATAGTGTAATGAAAAGGGAAGGCATATTAGCGATTTTTATTGCTTTAATATTACTAATAATAAATTCTACATCAATGTTAATGTAAATTTGTTTATAATAATAATTAAATTGAAATTTTGAGCATATATTATTGCATAAAGGAGAAAAATGGAAGAATTACAGAAAAACGAAAATCGTTTGTTTTGGGGAAATTTGTGTTACTTTATTATTTTAACTTTATTTGTTATTTTAAGAATATTTAGTACACTTGGTTGGCTTAATTTTGCTGGAGATTACACTGATGCGTTGTTTACTTTCTTTACACAAATTTTAATTTTGTTTGCAGTGCCGTTGTTTTTTTACACAGTAATTTACAAGCAAAAACCTAAACAAATTTTTAAGGCATTTGGTTATAAAAAGATTAGTCCAAAAATAGCACTTTGCAGTATTGGAATGGGATTTGTTGCATTTTTTATTATAATTTTTGTATCAACCTTTTTTTCAATATTTATTCAAATGCTTGGATATGAGCCGTATGTTGTGTATGGTGAAAGCACCAAAACTTCATTTTGGACATTTTTGTTAAGTATGCTAACAGTAGCAGTGATGCCAGCAATGTTTGAAGAGTTTTCGCATAGAGGTATGTTGTTATCTGGATTTTCAAAAATTAGTTCAATGAAAGCAGTTGTTTTATCTGGATTGTTATTTGGTTTAATGCACTTAAACATTAATCAGTTTTTTTATGCTTTTGTAGTTGGTATGTTGCTTGCAACTGTCGCATTAATTACAAGAAGCATTTGGCCAAGTGTTATAATTCACTTTATAAACAACGGTTTAAATACTTACATTGATTATGCTTCAACAAATGGATTATTTGGCGGTAACTTTAGTGAAATAATAAGTTTATCAAATGTAAACATATTGTTAAGATTTTTTATTTATATCTTTGTTGTGTGTTTAGTGGTTTATGCTTGTATTTGGTTGTTAATTAAAATGTTCACTATTACAAAAAAAGAGCAATTTTACAAATTTACAAAGGAATTTGCAGGAATAAAAGACCCTAATCAAATGATGGATATTGATAATGTAAAAGAATTGTTAACAATTTATTTGTCCGAAGGTAAAAGCATTGATTATGATTTAAAACAATTAAATGATAAAAAATCAATTGAAAACACAGAAAAAATCAATGAAAGTAGTGTGCAAACAGTTGATAAACAAGAGCAACTTGTTGCTTCACAAGTACCGCAAGTTGTTATGAGAAAATCTGTTGATGATAGTAACACATTGCAAGAGCCAAAGATAGATGCTAAAGCGCGAAAGTTAACACTAACACAACTAATGGAAACAATTTTGCCAAAAAGTGAATACGATAAATACAAGCCAACATTTAAAGAAAATTTCTTTTTGTATTGTTCAATATTTTTAGGCTCGGTTATAACAATAATGACATTTATTTGGGGGCTATTTTAATGAAAATAAAGGTTGTTTGTGTTGGAGCAATTAAAGAGAGTTTTTTTAAAGATGCAGTAAATGAATATATTAAAAGATTACAAAAATATTGTAAACTTGAAATAGTGGAATTAAAACAATCAAAAAATGATACTGAGTTTGCAAAACAAGATGAATATGAAGATATCAATTCACATTTAGAAGGTTATGTTATTACACTTGCAATAGAAGGGCAAGAATTATCAAGTAAGGATTTAGCAACTAAAATTAATGATATTGCTGTTAAAGGTTACTCAACAATCACATTTGTAATTGGCGGTTCATTTGGGGTCGATGATAGAATAAAAAATAAAAGTCAAATGCTATTATCGTTTTCAAAGTTAACTTTTCCGCACCAATTATTTAGAATAATTTTGCTAGAACAAATTTACAGAGCATATAACATACAAAACAATACACCTTATCATAAATAAAAGGAGAAAATATGACAAATAAAATAATCGTCATAGAAGGTACAGATGGTTGTGGTAAAGAAACGCAATCAAAATTGCTTGAAAGTGCATTGAATAAACAAGGATTAAAAACATTTAGACAATCATTTCCTAACTACGGGACGGCGGGTGCTAAGCCTGTTGAATGTTTGCTTTCGGGAGAATTAGGAAAAAGTTTCAATGCTTTAGATGCTTACCAAAGTAGTGTTTTGTTTGCAGTGGATAGATTGTTTACCTTTAAATCAATTTTAGAACAAAAATTAAGTAATGGTGAAATTATAATATTTGATAGATATGTTGAATCGAATTTACTGTATCAAGCAACAAGAATGAATAACAGGCAAGATTATGAAAAATATGTTAAGTGGTTGCTTGATTTAGAATATGATAAATTAAAATTGCCAAAACCAAGTTTAATCATCTATTTAAATATGCCACCTAAACAATCGCTTGAGTTAGTGCATAATAGGGAATTAAAAAGCGGACTTAAAGATGACATTTATGAAAAAGATGTTGAATATATGAACCGAGTTTACAATTTAGGATTACAAATTGCAAAAGAACAAAAATTTGAAATCATTGATTGTTTAAATGAGTTCGGTAAACTTAAAGATATAAATACTATACATAATGAAATTTTGCAAAAGGTAAATGAAAAATTGATGACACATATTATTGAAAAATAAATATAATATTTTTATGAATGAATATAATATCTATTTGCAAAAAATTAATGAATTAAATAATATGGGTTTGGAGCCAATAAAATATGGAGAAACAACTTTGGGTCAACCAATGTATGTTTACAAACTATCCAAACGCGTTGATTATTCAAAAAAGCCTATAAAAGTCTTGGTGCAAGCAGGCATTCACGCCCGTGAATACATCACGACTTTTTTATTGTTTTCATTAATTGAATATTACAATGTGCGAATTTTTAGAGAACTTTCTATGTTAAATAAAGAAAGAAAAAGTAAGTATTTAAAACTCAATTATGAAATATATTTTGCAATAAATACTAATGTAGACGGTTTTAGACTTTGTACTACTGGGCTAGATTTTATTAAAGATAACAAATTAAAACGCCAACTTTTACAAATTAATCAAGGTAATTTTGATTTTTCTTTATTTAAAGCAAACATAAATGGAGTGGATTTAAATGTTAATTTTGATGCACATTGGGGGCAGGGCAAAAGTAATTTAAATTTTAAGAATACTGAGAACTATATTGGAGCATATCCTAATAGTGAAATTGAAACACAAAATTTAATTAATTTAACTAAGTCAATTAACCCTGATATAACACTTAGTTATCATAGTAAAGGTGAAGAAA
Organism: uncultured Clostridia bacterium; assembly: GCA_944372675.1. Classification (GTDB taxonomy): domain Bacteria; phylum Bacillota; class Clostridia; order Christensenellales; family UBA1242; genus CAKVOD01. The sequence goes on along the minus strand of CALVZW010000022.1, from coordinate 10,504 downwards.
TTTACTATGAATTTTATCAAGATAATATAAGATTAAAAAGAGATAAGGAAATTGCAGACATAATTGCAAAAACTACAAAATATAAAGTTGTAGATGTATCATCAAAAAGCGCAGGTGGTTTTAAAGATTACTGCATTGAAAAATTAAAAATACCGTCATTTACAATTGAAGTAGGCAAAGATATTTATTCACATCCTTTGGGATTAGAAAAATTGCCCTTAATTTTTAAACAAAATAAGTATGTAATATCTAACATATTAAAATACTTTGCTGAAAGAAATTAAATGATTTTTGTTATGTTCTTTATAAATAAACACAAAATGATATTTAAATGCTTTTCATATAATTAAAACAAAATTTTTTTGTAAAAAACACAAAAAATATTTTGATTTTTTTTTAAATTATGCTAAACTAAAATTAGTTATATGTTTAATATCATATTTCAATACTAAATTTGTTTAGTATTTTTTTATTAAAAGGAGAATAAAATGCAAAGAACTTACATTATGTTAAAGCCAGACGCAATTAAACGCGGTTTAATGGGAAAAATTATTACAAGAATTGAAGAAAAAGGATTTAAAATTGTTGATGCAAAAATGTTTACATTAACTGAAAAGCAACTTGAAGAACATTATGCTCATTTAAAGGATAAGCCATTTTTTGTGGATATAGTAAACTATATGACTAGCGGTCCAGTACTTGGAATGATAGTTGAGGGTGATGATGTTATTTTAGGTATGAGAAAGATTATGGGTGCAACAAAATGGTTAGAGGCTGATGCTGGAACAATAAGAGGAGATTTTGCTTGTAGTACTACACAAAATTTAATTCACGGCTCGGATTCTGAAGAAACAGCAGTTGCTGAAATTAAAAGATTTTTTGGTGAATAAAAACTAAGAAGGTAACTTAATAAATTTTTTAAGACTTCAAATTACTTGTTTATTGTAGAATTATTTTTTGAAATGATAGTCTTAAATAATTTAATATTAAGTTATCTTTATTTTTTAGATATTTACATAAATGAAACTTTAATTTTACAATATTTAAAAGTTAAAAAAACTTACAATTTAAAATACAAATGAATTTAACCCATATTACAAGATTTTTTTGCGAGGGAGGAGAAAATGGATAAAAATTACATAATTGACGGAAATTTTAGAAAAATACTAATAAGATTAATTGATGACCCGTTTGGAAAGACAAAAATTACAGATTTAGGCGATGTTATACCATTTGAAAATGAAAATGAGGAAGAAATATTTATTGAAGATGGAAGATGTTTTGTTAGACATAATAATGTTTTTGTAACTTATTTTTATGTGGATGGGGAATATTTGAGCAACTATGAACTTATTAAAAGAATTTTAATTAAACATAATATTTGTTTAAACGGAAATGATGCTCGTTCAAAAGAGCATTTTATTGAAGAAATTAAAGCAATTTTGAAAAAACAAAAATAATTAAATAAAAAAATGTCAAATTGAATGCAACACGCATAAAAGTTAGTTTTGTTTTTTTTAATTAATTTTTAGTAGTATATAATTATTTTTCGCACTTTATAATTTTAAAAGTTTGTGCAAAATTAACAAATTTTTACAAATGGTATTGTTGTTATAAAAATTTAGTGTTATAATAACATAAATAAAGTGTTTTGCTTTATTGAGAGGGAAAAATGATTACAAAAAGAATGATGAAACCTAAATATGCTAAAGTACCTAGATTTAAGACTAATGATGCAAAATATTTTTGTAATGCAGAAATAGTCAAGGATGGTTTAGTCGAAATTAAAAGCATAGTGATTGAAGTTTTTAATTCGTTAAAACAAGCAAATCAAGCGGTAACAAATGAAGATTTTTCTTTAAGAAATTTTAATAATGATTTAATTAATGTTAATAGTAAATTAGACAAAATAATAAATTGTTCTACCTATGGAATTTGTTTGACGGAAGAGCAAAAATTTATTGAAATTAAATCGTTAATGGCCGATATGGTTGATTGTAGTGTGCATTTATTTCATCCAAAAAGTGCATTTAATTTGATTTATGAATCTTTAAATTTAATAGCAAAGCGTGTGAATAATTTGGATGAAAAAACATTAAAAAGTGTAGATAATGGAGATACATTTTACAATGTTTATGCAGATTTAAATTCACAACAACGAACTGAATTAAAAAATAACACAATGGAATTTAGGTCATTTTTAAGAAAATATATTGAATTAAACAAATTGGCAGTTGATGCTTTTGAAGTAAAAAAGTTTACTGCAATTGAAAAACCATTACAAGACTTTGCAAAATTATGTAATCAATTTTATGAAAAATTTGATAGCATTGATTTTGTTTGGGAAGGTAAATTTTCTAAATATTTATGTGCTGAAGGTGTCGATGCTAAATCATTTTTAAAGTTATGTAATGATTGCAATAAAGAAAATATAAAAAGGTTTGATTTTATAAAAAAATATAAAGTTGACATACCTTATGTGTTAGGCGAGGACAAGGAGTTTTCTGCGTTTAGTGAAGAAAAATTTTATCTTAATTTATATAATGGCAAAATGTTTGAATAATTTGTTTAAATGAATTTAGCAAATAACTATTACGTTATTTGCTTTTTTATTATATTTAGAAATAATTAAATTTTTACAATTTATAATCTTGCAACTAAAGATTTACAATACATTTTGTAATAACTAACAAATTGAATCAATCATATAATATTTTTTGTAAAAATTATATTTATTGAAATTTTAAGTTGACAATATTACAATTTATTAGTACAATATTACTATGAATAAATTAAATGAAAATTTAGAAAATGAAAACAATGAAAATTTAAATTATTCTAATGATAAAGTTTTAAAAGAAAATTTACATATGAGTAATAATGATAACAACGAAAATAATTACAATAAAAATGGTGAAAAAATTTTTAGTAAGAATTATTTTCAGTATAGATTTAGTAAAACTTATTTAAAGAGTGGCATTAGTAATATGTGGCGAAAGTACATATTGTTTTTTGCTATAATCATTTTTGTGTTAATAATTGATTTAGTAACAAAAAGCATATTTGATTTAAAAACTTATGATTTTATTAAGGGATTTATTTCAATAGATGGATTTGCGCATAACACAGGTGCTGCTTTTTCGTTGTTTTCAAATGCAACCGTTTTTTTGTTAGTGCTATCAATAATTTGTTTAATTGCTTATTTATTGTTTGAATATTTGACAATGGATAACAAACGCGGGTTTACATACTACATAGCCACAGCCTTGATGGTTGCTGGAACTTTAGGGAATATGGTAGATAGAGTGGCATTTGGTTATGTAAGAGATTTTATTAAACTTGAATTTATTGACTTTCCAATATTCAACATTGCTGATTGTGCTTTAACTGTGGGTGTAATTTTGCTAGCAATATGGTTATTATTTTTGCAACGAAAGAGGACAAAAAAGATGCAAATAATTAATTATGATAAAGACGAATTAGAAAGGTTAGATGTTTTTTTAACAAATTATTTACCTGATATTTCTCGTTCGCAACTAAAAAAACATATAGATAATGAAGATATATTAGTAAATGATAAAAAAATAAAAGCGGGTTATTCATTACAAAAAGGCGATGTAATAAAAGTTAACGAGTTAATTACACCACAATTTGATTTAACACCGCAGGACATACCACTTGAAATAATTTATGAAAATCAAGATTATGCAATAATAAACAAACCGCAAGGAATGGTTGTTCATCCAGCAGTGGGAAATTATGAAGGTACATTGGTAAACGCATTGCTTTACAAAATAAAAAATTTAAGCAATGTCAATGGTGAATATAGACCGGGAATTGTGCATAGATTAGACAAGGATACTTCAGGATTATTAGTAGTAGCAAAAAATGATAAGGCACACAGGGAACTAGCAAAACAAATTGAAACAAAGGAATGTAAAAGGTTTTATCTAGCACTTGTTGAAGGCATTGTAACTGACGGCGGTGTTATTGAAACAAATTTAGCGCGTTCAAATACTGATAGGAAAAAATATGCTGTTTGTTCAAATAATGTGGGGAAAAAGGCTATAACTTATTATAAAGTAATTGAAAATTTTAAAAATCATACATTAATTGAATGCGAACTTAAAACTGGAAGAACGCATCAAATTAGAGTGCATTGTCAATATATTCATCATCCAATAGTTGGGGATAAAACTTACGGATATAAAAAACAAACTATCGCAACAAATGGGCAATTATTGCACGCATATAAGTTAGTTTTAAGAGAACCAAATACTAATGTGATTAAAGAGTTTACTTGTGAGTTGCCTAGTTATTTTCAAGAAATTTTAAATAAATTGAAAAAGCAAAAATAAATGTTAATATAATTTTAAATATTTAACTTTTAAATAATGAATAAATTTTACAAGAAACGACAAAATTTGACAAGAAAATTACAAAAAATGTAAATATAATAAGTAAAAGTGTAGACAAATTATATATTTTTTGATATAATTACAAATATGATAACAAAATTTATTAAAGGAGATTATTATGAAGGGTGATTTTGGTAAATTCCTCAATTTGCTAGCATTTGTTGGTATCATAATGGTTGCTTTAGCATTGCTTATTGCACAAATAGCAAATTGGTTTGGCTCTGGTGGTGGTTCATTAGTGCAAGCACTTACTTTAGTTGCAAACTTTATTGCTTATTTGATTACTGCTATTGCTGCATTTTATTATGTGCGAAGCAAAAAGAATGTATGGGTAACGGTTGTCTTTATTGTGGCATTAATAGTTATGTTCGTATTTATGTTCCTTGTTGGATTAAATGTTGGGGCATAAGGTAATAATTTATGACAAACAAGCAAATTTTTAGTATTGTAAATTTAAGTTTATTTATAATATCAATTATATTAATATCTTTATCAAAAGTTGAAGCAGTTTTGCTTGTTATTGGTTTTGGACTTTTGTGTGTAAGTTTAATTTTGCTAACTATATTAGTTATTAAAAGTTACATTGAAACAAGTAGAACTATGAAAAATGCGGAACTTGAACTTTTAATGAATTCAAGCACGGATAATTTAACTGATGAAGAAATTATTGAATACAATAAAAAAAATAAACAACATAACGACAAAACATTTTATGTAGTATTTTGCGTAATAGCAACATTAGTTTGTTTATATATGTTTATTATGTTGTTGTAGTGTATTGGGCGAAATTTCGCTCATTTTTATCGGATTTAGGAGAAAATTATGGAAAACAAAATTATTAGTAATGACGAAGAAAAAATAGTTCTTTCATTGGAAATGAAAGGCGAAGAATGGGATCAAGCATTGGCCGATGCTTACGAAAGAACAAAAGGCAAATTTAATATTGAAGGATTTAGAAAGGGTAAAGCACCAAGAAAAGTAATTGAAAAATTTTACGGTGATAACATATTCTTTGAAGAGGCATTTAATAAATCACTTACAGATTTTTACATCAATTATTTACAAGAAAATAAGGAAATAAAACCTTTAAAAAGTTATCCAGATTTTAATATTGATGAAATTGGCAATAATGGATACAAGGTTACAATGACAATAGCATTAACTCCAAAAGTTGAACTTGGTGAATATAAAAACATCGAAGTTAAAAAAGTTAAACACGATGTAACCGAAGAAGATGTTGATAGAGAAATTAACAATATGTTAGCATCACAGGCTAAAGAAGTTGAATGTGAATTAGATAAGGCATTAGATAATGGCGACATTGCAGTAATTGACTTTGACGGCACAGTTAATGGTGAAAGATTTGAAGGTGGAATGGCAGAAGATTATCCACTTGAAATTGGTTCACACAGTTTTATTGACAACTTCGAAGACCAAATGATAGGTATGAAAAAGGGTGATACAAAAGAAGTTAAAGTTAAATTCCCTGAAAACTATGGTGCTAAGAATTTGGCAGGAAAAGATGCTGTGTTTTATGTAACATTAAAACAAATAAATAAAAAAGAAATACCTGAATTAACAGACGAATTTGCAAAAACAATGGGCGAATTTGAAGATGCAAAAGCATTAAGAGCATTTATTAAATCAGCACTTGTTAAACAAGCAGACACAAGAGCACAACATGAAACAGAAAATGCACTTGTTGAAAAAATTGTTGAAAAATCAAAAGTAAAAGTTCCAAACGAAATGGTTGAAACACAACTTGATAACATTATGCACGACTTAAGTTATAGATTAATGTATCAAGGATTATCAATTGAACAATATGCTAAAATGATGCAAACAACAGTTGAAAAGATTAGAGAAGACAAAAAGGCTGATGCAGAAAAAGCAGTGCGTACTCGTTTAATTCTTGAAGAAATTATTGAAAAAGAAAACTTAAAAATTAGTGATGAAGATATTGATGCAAGAATGAGAGAATTGGCTCAAGGTAGTCATAAATCATTTGAAGAATTTAAAAAATCTTTACCAAAACAACAATTGGACTATATAATTAATGATATTATTGTCAATAAATTATATGATTTCCTTGCAAAAGAAAACAAATTTGTAGATTAATTTAAAATAAAATAGGAGTAAATATGTTAATTCCATCAGTAATTGAAAAAAATCCAAATGGGGTGTTTAATTATGATATTTATTCTCGTTTGCTCGAAGATAGAATAATATTTTTACCACCTCAACCAATTAATGCTGAAATTGCTAATTCAGTAATATCACAAATGCTTTATCTTGAAAGTAAGGACGCGAAAAAAGATATTTTCTTGTATATAAATAGCCCCGGTGGTGAAGTTTATAGTGGTATGGCTATTATCGACACAATGAACTTTGTTTCGTGCGATGTATCAACATTTTGCGTAGGCTTAGCAGCATCAATGGGAGCATTAATTTTGACAAGTGGAGCAAAAGGTAAGCGTTTTGCACTTCCACATAGTAGAATTATGATTCACCAACCTCATTCATACGCAGAAGGGCAAGTAACCGACATTCTTATTCAAGCCAATGAAGCACAAAAACTTAAGGAAGAAAGTATTGATATAATTGTCAATACAACAGGAAAATCTAAAGATATTGTTGCTAAAGATATCGACCGTGATTTTTATATGACTTCAATTGAAGCAAAAAAATATGGTTTAATTGATGATATTATGAATAAAAGACCAATAAAATAGTTTAGGAGATAATATGGCTTATAATAAAGAACTCAAATGTTCTTTTTGTGGAAGAACAAAAACCGAAGCAGGAAGATTAGTTTCAAATGCTGAAGGTGATATTTGCATTTGCGATACTTGTGTTAAAGTTTGCAGAGAAATTTTAAATGCCGACGAAAGAAATTACAGCACTAACGAAAAGGTGAATTTATTGCCACCTGAAGAAATTAAGCAATTTCTTGACGAATACATTATAGGGCAAGATGATGCAAAACGAATTTTATCAGTAGCAGTTTACAACCATTATAAAAGAATTAATTATCTTGTTGAAAACAAAGATAAAGAAGCAGTTGAACTTGATAAAAGCAATATATTGTTAATTGGTCCTACTGGTAGTGGTAAAACATTGCTTGCAAAAACTTTAGCAAAAATACTTGATGTTCCATTTGCTAGTGCAGATGCTACAACACTTACTGAAGCAGGGTATGTCGGTGATGATGTTGAAAATATTTTGTTAAAATTAATTATTGAAGCCAAATTTGACATTAAAAAGGCAGAACGCGGAATTGTCTATATTGATGAAATTGACAAAATTGCAAAAAAATCGGAAAATAGGTCAATAAGCCGTGATGTATCGGGCGAAGGTGTACAACAAGCATTGTTAAAAATACTTGAAAGCACAGTTGCAAATGTACCACCACAAGGCGGAAGAAAACATCCGCAACAAGAAACAATTCCTATTGATACAACAAATATTTTGTTTATTTGTGGCGGAGCATTTGTTGGACTTGATAAAATTGTTGAAGAAAGAAAAAATGAGAAAAGAACTGTCGGCTTTGTTGCACAATCAAATAGTGATGAAGAACAAAAAGATTACAAATTTGTAAAGGATATGCAACCACAAGATTTAGTAAAATTTGGGTTAATACCTGAATTTGTAGGAAGATTACCTGTTGTAACAGGACTACAACCACTTGATGAAAAATCATTAATTAACATTATAACAAAACCAAAAAATAGTATAATTAAACAATATAAACAAATGTTTAAACTTGATGGAGTTGATTTAGAGTTTACGGATGACGCAATACAATATGTTGCACAACGAGCAATTAAATTAGGTACAGGGGCAAGAGGACTAAGAACAATAATGGAAGAAAGTATGCTTGAACTAATGTACAAAATTCCATCTGATAAGTCTATACAAAAAGTTGTTATAACAAAAGAATATTTGGCAAAAGAAGGCGATGCAATAATAACACGAGGTGAAGAAGTAGTTAAAGTTGAAAAGCCAAAAATTACAAAGAAAACTCAGCCCAAAATAGATATTAAAGTGGTTCACAATTAATTAAAAAGCATATTAGTTTGTTTAACTAAATATGCTTTTTTTATGTAAATATTATTTGCAAATTTAAAATTTGTAATATTTTTTTTATTATTAAAATTAATTTTCAAAAATAAACTTTAAAACTATAATTAATTAAATTACATATTAAATGAATAAAAAAAATTATAAAAAAAAATTGTAAGCATTACAATTTATTAAATAACAAAAAAAATGATTTATAAAAAAAGTGGAGCAGGTGAAGGGAATCGAACCCTCACAACAAGCTTGGGAAGCTTGTGTTCTACCACTAAACTACACCTGCAAACACTGTGCATCCGTTTTTGTTGCCTCCGACTAATGTAGTTAGCATTTTGCCAACTCCCCCAAAGCTACCTTGTGGCACATATTAGGTCCTCCTTAATGCTGCTGCGATCAAGCTCTGACATGGTTCAAAGGGTAATATTGCACAAGACCTTGAGTTCAACATTGTAAAACACCACTTGCAAAAACCGAGAAGACACCGAGAACGGCATTCAGCCCTACTATAGCGGATTGTAGGTACAGGACACCGCTAGCTTCCCGCCTAGCACAGCATTGTAATAATATCATATTTTTAAAAAAATTGCAAGTAATTGTATGTATTTTATTAATTTTACAAATAAAATAATCTAATTAATTCTTAGTTAATAATTGAAAAATTTGTAAGTATCTTATATCGTTTAATTGTTTTGTATTTTCAATTAAGTATTTTTTTATTTATGGTTAGGCTTTTTTATGTTTATCTATTTGTCTTTTTTTAGCAATAGAAATAAAAAAATAATATAAAACATATTTTTTTAAAATATATTGATTATTTTTGTATTCTATGATATACTAATAAAGAAATAAGGAGATATTATGGCTGAAGAAGTTGTTAATAAAAATCAAATCGCTTTTAACATTAAATTGAATGAACAAGCAAGAAAGAGAAAAGAGTTAATTAAAGGTAAAACATCAATGAATATGTTAATGGCTTCATTAAACAAAATGCAAGCAAGAGAATATACAGGTACTTATGAACTTGAAGACTTTGAAGGGTATCCTAACACTCTTAAAAAATTCGTTCAACAATTAATTGAAATTAGATGTTTGACTGGGCAAAATGCTAATTCAATGATTAGTGAAGAAGATGTAAAAAAACAAGGTTTAACTTTAGCAAGTTGGGCACAACCTTATTATGATATGGATAATAACAAATTTTATGATTTAAGTATGATTGCAAATGGTAACCCTAAAATGCAATATGAATACGCTAAACTTTGTTCTCCAACTGTAAAAGAAAGTTTAACAAATGGAATTGAGCAAGATAAAGTGGTTAGTATTTGTCAAGATTTAGAATTTGCTACTGGTGTTAAATTAGTTCTTAATGATAAAGGGTTAAATAGATTTTTATCATCAAAGCAACCTAAAAAGATGCTTTTTGGTAAAAATGGCTTTGTTAAGCAAAATGGTAATTTATATGTTGATACAAAAGGAAAAACAACCACCGATATTTTGACTACTTACATTAATTATTGTATAGCGCAATCTGTAAAAATAGATTTTAAAAGCATAAGTCAGTCATTAAGTAAAGATAGAGATTTTTTAATGTTAAGTTTTGATGATAAGCAAATAAGAATTGATGCAATAAGAAAAAGATTTGTTGAAACAGATTTGCAAAACGAATTACAATCAATTTGTACGGATTTGGTTGCGAGCGAAATGGTAAAAACATTGCCGTTACTATCAGCACAAGAACGATTGACAATGTCGCAAGCATATTTATTAAGTGCAACACAAAGAATAAATGCCTTAGGAAATGTAAGTAACAATAAATGGTTAATGAAATTTGTTGCTGAAAATGTAACTGAAAGTTTAAATAAATTTAATAAAGAGTACGGAATAACACCACAGGAAATAATGAAAATAAATAAAAGTTTTAATCAAAAACCTATTTTTGAAGAAACAAGCATAGGACATAGTGTTTATGGAAAATACGAATTACCATATGCTGGTGCATTTAATTTAAG
>CALVZW010000021.1 GCA_944372675.1 uncultured Clostridia bacterium | reverse complement strand
TACATTCCAAAATTTTTTCATTTTTGATGTAGTTTTTGTCTTGCTATCTTTAACTTTTGTTGTTTCATTTTCATCACAAATTTCAACTAATGCATTACTTGAATTTGTTTTTTCTGTTAATTCATTGTCTTTTTCTTTAGTTTGTTCATTCTTTAATTTACTATTTTTGGTGTTTGAACTTTTATTGTCAATTGTCTTATTGTCAATTATTTTATTTTTTGCGTTTTCACTTTTTGCATTAGATTTTTTTACATTTGAATTATTTAAATTGTCAACACCAATTTCTTTTTCTTTCTTTAAACTATTTAAATTACTATCTAAATTTGCATTTTCTACATTGACACTTTTTTTACTTCTTTTTTCAATATTATCATTATTTGTTAATGTTTTATCTTGTTTTTGTGCTGGCATATAATTCTCCTAGAGTTTATTTTAACATTTATTTTTGTAATTTCAAAATATTTAAAGTTATTTTTAGCAAATTGTTAAAAATTATTAAAAAATCAGTTCAAAAAAATTTTCACTTACCCCGTTAAAACAATTATTATTTTAACTAACTTGTTTAAAATATTTATTTTTCTATTTAAATTTTTTAGCAATTTTTTTGATTTTAAAAAATATTTATTAAAATATAAAATTGGTCCTATGTTAACCTACACAATTGACTCTCAAAAATGTATAAAATTAACATAGGACCAAATTTTAATTAAATTAAATTTAAGTTAGATAACTTTAACAATTATCTTTCCATTCCTTCATCAACTTTTGCCTTTTTATCTGCAACTTGTTTTTGTTCTTTTTCAGCATTTTGCTTTGATTCTACTGCAAGATTTTTTAGGCTTTCATTGTTTTTTAATGCTTTTACAAGATTTTCTAATTCTTCTTCAGTTAAATTTTGACTAAGTTCTTGAACCACTAATCTACGCATTTTATTCATTTCATCTTTTCTTACAAGATATTTACCACCAGCATAAAGAACGCATCCCAAAGCAAACGCACCAATTAATGCTTCTGTTTCTGGAACAAAATATTGGTAAGCATAAACATTACCTTGTATTAATTCAGCAATATAATCTACAGTTGATTGACCAGTACCTTGTGGCCACATCATCATACCAATGCCATCAAAATCGATGCTTCTCTTAATACCCCAAACAAGTGCACCAACTGATGAAGCAATACCAAGAAACTTAACTGCTCTATACTTTTTCTCGCTTTTAACCATACTTTTACAAAGTTTTTTACATTTTTTAAAGTCTTTCTTATTTTCTTTATCAACGTAAAATTTAACTTTCAATTCTTTGTAAATTTTTTTAATTTCATCATCAGACATATTAGCAATATTTTGCAAAGCATCAAAAATGTCTTCAACCATTTCTTCTTGTCTTGGTGTTAAATCAATTTCTTTAGATGTTTCTTGTTGAACTTGTGATGCGTCAACAACTTGTTCATCTTTTTCGTTTTCAATTTTTTGTGATTCTTGAATTGCTTGTGCAAGAGCCATTAACTCTTCCATACCATATTCTTCGTTTGTTGTTGTCATAATAAAACTCCTTATATTGTAGAAATCTAATTTCTACAAAGATTATACAACACATTTGCTACTTTGTCAATACTTATCTAAAATTTTATTCCTAATTTAATTTTAAATTTTTAGTAAGTACTTTAACTAAAATTAACTTTTTATAATTTAGCGAACCATAAATTTATTAAGTTACATTTTTTTTATTTTTTTTTAAAGTTCACGACCATCGTCTTGTTTATTTGCAGTTTGCTTAATATCGTTTTCAGTTACATCAACACTTTTGCCATAATCTTTTAATGGATAAGTATTCATTGCTTCCTTAACGCTTCCCCCATTCCTAATTTTATGAATAATCGCATTAAATTCAGCAGGTGAAATATTTTCAGCCATCGTTTGAACCATAAGTCTTCTTAAAGTTTTAACATCATCAAGTTTTACAAGTCCTTTACCAGTAGCATATAGTAACAAACCAATGGCAAAAGCACCACCAACAATTTCAACTTGACCAGATTCAACAAAATCAGATAAATTAGCCAAAATTAAATTTTGATTGTAATCAACTAAACTTGAAATTTTTTGACTACCTTCAATTATTGAAATAATGTCTGGAGCAATTTGCATATTAAATCCAAGTTCTCTAACTTTTATCAAGTAAAGACCTGTATAAAACAATGAAATTACAGAAATAAACTTTGCCTTTTGTAAATGGATTAGCTTATTACGATTTTTATCCGATTTAATCATCCCTTTGCAAGCATTTTCATAAGATTTAAAAGTTGAATTATATTTGTTACCAAATCGTCTTTCAGATTCTTCAACATAAAATTTAGTTTTAAGTTCTTTATAAATTTTTTTAATTTCTTTATCAGATAATTCGGCAATATTAACCAAAGATTCTTCAAATTGGTTAAATAATTTTCCGTCCTCATCACTTAATTTTAATTTTTCATTTTCTTTTTCTTCTATATTTTTATTTTCATTTTTCTTTAAAACAATGCTTGATAATGCAATTAAATCTTGCATATTATAATTATCTTTTGAATTCACAACTATCCTCCTAATTAATTATTAATTGTAAATTCATTATACACTATTAAATATGAATTGTCAATATGAAAATAATTTATTTTTTTTAAATATAATATTAAATTATTAATTATGTTTAATGGTTACTTTTTTTTGCCCACACAGAATTATCATATTCGGCAGAATTTGAGAATGCTTTTATATCAAACATCCAATCAGCATCGCCTTGTAATTTTAACATTTTTTCGCCTCCAAATAAGAAGCCAATCAAATTATAAACATACTGGTCATCCCACATACCCGCCGTTTGACATTGAGTAAATGAAAAGGTTTTATCTTTTCCACTATATGTTCTATTAACCCGATAAACATAACTTCCTATTATATAACCAAAATCGCCTGGCCCAACAGAATCAAGACCTGGTGCAGTCCAGTTCCAAGCCGTATCATAATTATATTTTTGACTTCCTTTAACTTCAAATCTATCAAGATAATCGGAATAACTATTTGAAAAATCCCAAGTTACTGTCCACTTCCTGTCATCCCAAATTAAATTGTCAATCCATTCATAACTAATTTTAATATTACTTGGTGATGGTAATCGTTGACGTTTAGGTTCATATTGTGCTCTACCTCCCGATTCTTTAACACCCGAATAAGTTAAAACTTTTCCAGATTTTGTACTGGATGCAGTATAGTTGAGTATAATGTAATCTTTACAATTTTTTAATAATGAAGAATTGTAGTCTATTTCAACATACATTATTATACCTTGACCTTCATTTGTTTCAGTAGATGAATTTGAAGCATAATTAGTTTGAGGCGTGTAAATTTTTAGAGAACTTGATACAAATGCTATTCCTAAAACTGTTGTTGGCGAAATTGAAGATGTTTTATGGTATGCTGCTTTAATTTCCGCAGAACCACCAGTTCTACCAACATACTGCCTTGATTCAAATGAATATTTTACAAATTTTAATACTGGTGAAAGCAAATTACCTGTTTTTTCTCTTAAAACTTGAGAACTAGCCAACGAAACACCTGATACATAACCTTTATTGTTAGTATCGCCCCTTAAATAACTTATATATGAAGGAGCCCATACTTCATATCCTACTGAATATTTACATTGGAAACCATAACTTGCATTTTTAAGAGCAGTTTTGTTTTTATTACTTGCTGTTGCTAGATATGAATTACAGTTTGAATTACCATTACTGATTTTATCGGCTACATAATAATCACTAGATGGCTCATAATTTATTCCGTTACATGTACTTTGCACAGTTGATATTTTAAGGAAATATGCCCCTGGTGCAAAACCAGTTAATTCTCCATTGCCTAAATTTGACATAATTGCTTTGAACTGCGTTGTTAAATCAGAATTAATTGACGACAAAGTTTTGTTAGTTGTAGACCATACAGGAGTTGTTAAATCTCTATAACTATATAACTCTACATTATATCTAAATTGTGAGGAATCTAGGTTAGTTCCTTCAAAATCACTATGTCCATCGGCCTCCAAATTCTTTGCCTGACGCACATAAATTTCAAGTGTAACATTGTTACTACTATCAACCTCCAATTCACCACCATAAATACCAACTACATACGGAATTAATATTGTTCCATACATTTCTGTTTCGTATGACGATTCAAAATATTTTGCGTCAGAATGACTTGATGACAAATAAACATAAGCAACTGCGTAATATTCACCTGAATCAGTTATGTTTAATGTCCCTGTTACTTTTGTTGAATTTCTTGGATATAATGTTGTCCCACTATAATATCTTCCGTTTCTATAAATCTCAACTCCAACACGCGCTGAACTACCATTTGCATATTTGCTTAAATATGAACCAGATGTCAATGATACACCAACCCGATAAATAGTTCTTGAATTTTCGTTGTAACTTAAATCCACATTGGCTGGCTCATAGAATTTTGCTTTTATTCTAACACTCTTTCGGTATGAAGATGTGTCAAATGCAACTTTATTTGAAGCAATTTCGTTTCCACTTTTATCTAATATTCTATTGATTCTTAAATAGATATCATAATCACCGTAAGTCATAGTTTTGCCTGACACTTCAAACAATTCACCCAACATTTCGGTGTTACTTCCTCTGAAATAATCGAGTATATCTACCGCTTTTGTTCCAAATGGTAATATCCAAGTTACTTCTTTACTTGAAGTGCTCAATCGCACTTTAAACTCAACTTGCCACCCTTGTCGCCTTATGTACTCGGTTGGTGTTAAGTCATACATTATTGTTATGCCTGTTGCAAGTTCTCTTTGATTTGTGTTGTATGAGTTATCGGTGTAAATTGTTACGCTTGATGCTAAACCAAATCCAACTCCATCTTCGTACTCATCTTCGCTACTTGCAAACACTGGCATTTCAATATATGCTTTGTAATCAAATTTAACTTCTTCTTTTGAATATAATGAATCCCAAATATATGCAGTTTCTGGAACATCAAACATTATTCTAATATACAATGTTCCTAATGCAACTATTCTTGCGTCCAATATTTCTTTAATGTAAGATTCCTTAATAATGAAACTTCCGTTATTTACTCCAACTTGAGTGTTAAATGACGCACTTTCAACTACTATTTGTTGACTAGTTGAAAATCCTGTTGGAGTTGTTGCATATTGAATTACCAAACTATAACTATTTTTCTTAATTATATTATTAATTTGTGAATAGTTTTTAACAGTAAATATGCCTAATGCTCTATTTTCTGAATCACTATTAGCGGTGTAACTTAATTGCGGTGTTACAACACGGTCATATCTTGCGACATATCTTACTAACGATTCAACAATTTCGTTTTCATAAAGCGATTCTTCTGCATTAACTTCATTTATTACCTTATTATCGTTAATTGCTCTTACACTTATACGATATTTGCCACTAAGTGTAAATACACCACCATTTATTTTCATAAGGTCAATGTAAACAATATTGCCGTTGACAATTTCTACTCCGTCCAAAGCACTTACATATTTACCATTTTCATAAACTAAAATGATATTATCATATCCTAGTCCGCTATACTTACTATAAGTACTAAAGTTTATACTTTGATTATTTGGATTTAAAATTTGCAATGCGTAGTACTTTGCTTGACTATCTGGAATTGTCAATTTTAATGATATTTTATCTTCATACTGAGAACCACTTGGTGCTCGGTTTGGATTGTAAGTTAAATATACATACGATTCATCATTTCCATCATTATCATAAATAAATGCTAAATGATTTTCGCTTTCATTGTTTGTAGACTCATAGAATACACCATTTTCATATACTCCAACTTGCAAATCTGCTTGTTTCAATGTTCCTTTCATTATGTATGTAAATTCATCTGATTTACTTGATATTGTAGATTCGCCAGTTGTGATATCACTAATTAAAGTATTTTCTGTTCTATCGCTATTTAACTCACCTAATGTTGTAATTGTGTAACTGTAATTATCAGGAATACCGCCGTCTATTAACACTGCAATAGACATTACATTATTATAGGATGTAGAACTTTGTGCTGGTTTATATGTATATTTACTATAAACATAATTATTACCAGACATTGACCTTGTGTACATATTATTTACTACAACAACTTGTGCAATTCCACTTGTTAAGTCATAACATTTTACGTAACTGTAGTTATTTTTACTTCCCGCAACATAATAGTTAGGGTCAACCTTTAATAATAATGTTTTACTGAATGAAGCGTTATATTGTGTTCCTTTAATTTCTAATAAATATGCAAAATATTTGTTAAATTCTACATTATTAAACGATATTACAAAGCCTGAAACATAATAGTTATTGTTGTTTCCTAATGAATACAAGTTGGTAATAGTAGTACCAGTAATTTCATCTAAAGTAATTACATAGTTATATTCTATTTCCGCTTGCTCACTTGCAGCAAAATATTGCTCACTTATTGAATTAAATGACATTACTATTCTATTTATTCCAGGATATAATTGTCCAGTAATATCAATGTAATAATAGCCATCTAATCCACCCTCAACACTATTGCCCAAAAGCACTTCGGCACGAGAGTTAGTATAAGATTTAGCAGATGTATTGCTACCTAAGTTAAATGATGGGTCTAATTGATAAATTGTATATTTTGCAGTAATTTGACTTATTTGATTTTGTATGCCAGCATCAATGAAATATTGTGGAATATCAACTTTAATATATGCCTTAGTTCCAACTTCAACAATTTCCATATTTTGCGGTGTATTTATTTGTAATGTATAAACATAAGGTGGATTCTTTTCAACAGGAAGTCTACCATTTTCATTGTATGCTTGATAATAAAGCATTTGACTATCTGCACCTTCATAACATTCTGCATTAACTTGATTACTGTAAATAATAAATCTATAGTTTGCTGGTCGCTTACTAATTACTTCAAATATTTCCGAATTTTCAGTTGGACTAAATGTAATACTTGTTGCATTAGTTACCAAAATACCATTTAAGCATGCGTCATTAGTCTGTTCGCCATTAAACAAGCCTTGTATTGTAATTGTGTAACTTGTTCCATAAAAACTACTAAGTTTTGTTTGCCATTGCATAACAATTTTACTTATTTTAGTAGTTTCATTTGCACTTCTTACGACATCAACTCCATTTACATTGTGATAAACTGTTACACTTAATGATAAATCTGGTGCGTTGTATGTTGTTTGGTGCGTTATACTACTAATTTCACTATTGCTTGTGTAATATTCTTCACGGCCTATTGCTTGTACTGTGTAAGTATATTCACCAGGTTCTTTAAGTAACCAAACTATGTGAAGTTGCCCTTTATCGTTTGTTGTTGTGTAATAAATTCTACTGCTACTTAATAAATATTCATCACCACTCAACACTTCAAAATTACCTGTGCGACTTACTTTAAAATCTATGTTATAAGTCATATAAGTAGGTTCAACTGCATTCAAAACATCACTAAAACCTCTTGAACCACTTGTTACTGTTAATCGATAAAGTGCTTCAGTATTATAGTTAACAATTTTTCTCAATTCGCTATCATAATCATTTTGTCTATCATAGTTAGTAATAACTATTTCAACACCCTTTTGTGCATTGTCATTACCGGTTTTGTTAGCATCCAAATCTTTTATTTCAAATTCTGGAGTTGCTAACTTCTTTACAAACTCTTGTCCTGCAATTGTTATTGTGTCAGATTCAAGATAATTCATTTTTTCAGATGCGTTACATTTTAATGAAATTCTATTTAATCCAGCAAATAAGTAATCTTCAACTAGATAATATAGATAATCACCCTCTACTAAAACATCTTCCGTTTTAAAATCAATTGAATGTTCCCCACCTTTTGTTGAATGTGGGTCTATTATTTGATTATTGCCTACTGGTACGCCTTCCGAATAAATTTTTACATTGTATTCTTCAATGTACTTGTAATAATCTTCAACAAATGGATGAGTTGGTAAATCCCACTTAATGTAATGCAATCCGTCATCTCTAACAACAAGTTCTAGCCCTGTTGGAGTTTTATACTTCAATGTGTAAACATAAACTAAGAAATTTGGTTGATAACTAGATGCGTAGTAAAATCCTTGTTCTTCAGACCTTGCTTTTATGTTAATTGTACCACTCATATATATGTTAAACGAACCTGTAGAACCTGTAGAACCTGTAGTTATTAAAGGTATTACCGATACACTCATTGTAACAACTTCTTGCCCTTTATCCATATAACTACTATATTTTACTTGTGTAGTAAATGGAGTTGTTTGTCCATCACTATATAATGCCCCTTGTGCATCAACAGTTTGTCCTATGTAATCATAAGAGAATGGTATTGTTAAGAAGTATTCTTTTTGGTTAATTAAAATTGTGTAAAGCAATTCATTAACTGAACTTAAGTATTCTTGACTAAACTTAACATCATAAGATAGCCACATTTCACTCATTTCGAGCCCGCCTTTAGGGTCTCTAACATTACCGTCAACATCAATAACCAACAAACTTAAATCTAGCATTTCTGCTGTCAATTTGTGTTCATAATTAATGCTTACTTCCGCACTTTCGTTCATAACAAATTCAATTACCCCTGTTGATGTTGTTTTTGTTGTGCGGTATTCATTAATTTTAACTACAAACTGGTATGAACCTGCTATTCCTTTAATAAATTCAGTAACATCAATTTGATAGGTTGAAAAACTAAATACTGTTGCAAGTAGAGTGTTTTTACTCAATATTAACTCATTTGTTAACGCGTTATAAGCACTAACAGTGTAAGTTAATGACAATATTTCATCTTGACTTAATCCGTTTACTTCAAAACTATCAAATCTTATATATTGCTTGTTATTAATTTGGTCATTATAAACTACTGCATTATGTATTGCTACAAACTGTGATGTATGTGTGTATTCTACTTGTGCTGGATTTGATGTAAAGAAATGCGAACTGTCTACATCTCTTGTGTAAACTTGTATAACATTATCTCCACCCCATAAATATTCAGTAATAATCACGCCATAAGTTGAAGCATCACCGCTTACACTAAATGCTTTTACTCCATTTATGTATATATCATAATACATATTTTGGTCTGCATAAATGTAATCTTTCTTTTCAACTTTTTCAAAATCAATTTTAACTTGTGTGCCGTCTTGATATACTCTTAAACCAGTAACAGTATCAAGTTGAGTTGTAATGTGAAATTCTAAACTTGCTGGTTTTAATGACGCACTAAAGCCACTATTATCGCAAGCATAAACATCAATTCTATATCCACCTGGTTCGCTTAAAAATGTAGATAAATCATAGTTACGCAATGTTGTTATAAATGATTCCGCACCATTTTGTAACACTATTTTTTCTTCAGCAGAACTTGTGTAATATATGAATATTTCATATTGTTGTTCACCTAATGTTGCACCATTTGTTTCTGCTAAGCGTGAAAAATCTTCCAAGTTAGATGGTATACTCCAAGTTAATTGCAAGTTAGTTAATGCTAAATCACTTGGTGCGGTAAATCTTAAAGTGTAGTTATATTGATATACACTTTCATTACTTGATGATAGGCCATACACTTCATCAATTGCTATTACAGATAATCGGTAAATTCTTGGCATTTTACCTGCAAATATGCTTGAAATGTCGAATATTGTTTCTTCGCCTCTTAATGTAGTTACATATTCATTATCTATCCATAATTCATAACCTGTAGCAAAATCAACACTTGTGAATGTCAATATTACTTGACTTGTATCACCATTTGGTATAATTGTTTCATTTGTATGTTCAATGAAAATGTTTGTTACTTGAGATAATCTAAATGTGAATACACCTGAATCTTTAGTATATGTAGTATCTAAATAATACTCATTCCTATCACCTAAAATAATTAATGTAAATTGGTTGTTTTGTCCAATATTTAAATACTTTGCGTAAATATTTAAATATCCATTAGTTGGATAACTAAATATTTCTTGATAATCAACCAAATAAATTTCACCATTTATTAATAACTGATAGCCTATTGCATTATCTACATCATTAAATGCTAATCTTAATTGTGGAGTTTGTCCCACTTGAGATAGTTGAATTTGTGGGTCTGCGTGTTTGTGATAGTTTGTAAACTCCACAGGTTCACTTTCGCCACTTCCCAAGTTTTCTCTTGATTCTTCCACCTTAATTGTTACAAGGTATTCGCCACCTTCTTTACCGTTTAAAAATTCGCTAATATCCGCACTTGCTTTGCCATTTGAAATTACTAAATCGCCTGATTTAAGTGTGAGTTTAAATTGTAGTTGGTAAGTTCCATCGCTAGAATAGAACGAAATTGTATATTCTTCTGCCCCTTCTATACTTTCAAATGAGATTGTATATTTTAAATATGTAGCAAATTCTTGCATATCAATATTTAAGTTAGATGGAATTGCAAACTGTCCTTTGTAGACATAGTTAGCGTATGCTTTATATGTGCTTTCGCCTACTATGCCCGTTCCATCACTATTAGTTTTTACCCATACTGTATATGTTGCATAGCCGTTTGCACTAAATATGTTAAGCAAATCGTAATATGTTCTATTTGTTTCATCTTCAAAAATTGCAACACCGTCTTTTTCTATTTTAATACCATAATAAGTTGCACCATCAACTGCATCCCATTCAGCATAAATTCTCGTTGCAGTGTTGTTTGCATCACCATTAGATACTATTCTTACTTCTTCAACTTCTCCAAGTTGTTTTGTGTTGTTGTAATTTGCGTAATCGCCATATTCTGAATCCTTATGATAATTATCACCTATTGCTTTTGCTCGTGCAATGTAAGTACCATATTGTGGATTGCCAAATAAAATATATCCTTCCGCCCCTACTTGATATTCTTGAGCAAATCCGTTAATTGACACCTCAATTACATAACCCGTTGCAAATTCAATTTGCACTACACTAACTCTTAAATCACCACCCGCTTGCATTGAAATTTCAACTGTTGGTGCTTGTAATTGTGTTATATATTCATAACTAAATTCAGTGTTTGGTGATTGTCCATAAGCAATTTCACCATCAACTAAAACTTCATTTGCAAACAAAACAATGTTATAAATGTCGTATTCGTCAGTAAAACCACTTACAACTGCTGGTATTCTTACAGTAATTTCATTTTCGCCAATCACTGCATCAGCATTGTTTTCATCAATTACTGCATTATAAATTTCTACATTTTTACTATCTCTATTAACCATTAATGTATAATCATTAGCATTAACAGACTTATTAAATGTAATTTCAAGATATTTATCAGCATCCATTTCAACTTTTGTAATAACTGGACTACCTAACAAATTACCCATAGTTGAGAATTTTGCTGTGCTTGGTTGAGAATTTGTGTAATATGCTATTTCTTTTAACACTTGACTAGCAGTGCTAGCATCTAAATATTCGCCGTTTAAGTAAATTTCAGCGTTTTCAAAACCGCCTAATATTGTTGCTTTTGCAATGTAATATTTTGCTTCAGTAAGTCCATCAATTTTAACTTCATTTTGTGTACTATAGAATGTCAAAATTGGTGTTGCATCTTCACTTAATTCTGCATCTAATGACTCGACTTCATATATTTCATATTTAATTATTACATTGTCTTTTACTACTGCATTTTGATAAATACTTTCGTCTGTCTTAGATATTATTGCATAGTAATCAAAACCACCAGCGCCGTTTTCTCGTTTATCTACACTAAACATTAACAATTTTTCAAAAGGCACTGTGTAATAAGCCGTTAATTCTTCCGACCACTCTGAATCATTCCAATAAGTTTCATCACCCAACTCTTTTACTTTTATTTTGTAAATACCGAGTCCTGTAACGCTAAAATGATTTTTAAGTGAAAGTGTTGTACCTACAAATTGTTCAACAGTTGTTGTTTTTGTTGCAACGCCTGTTCCTAGTGCTGTATCGCTTTCAAAATAATTGATTTCAATTTGATAACCTTTTCCATCACCTTGACCAATTATTTTAAGTTCATAAGTTTCTTCATTGTATTCTAACTGCGGAGTTTCCAACACATTCATAAGGTAAAAATCGTATGTTGTGAAAAGACTTTCGTAATAATACCCTGTAGCATTTGTTTTTACTCCTATTACAAAATGCCCAATTTCCGATTGTCCTAAAACTTCTGTTAAATCGTATCTATTTGTGTTTACATCACTCTTTACAATTTTTCCATCAACTGTAAGGGTGTAATCTTTTGCGTATGGTACTGCGTTCCATACTGCATAATGTACACCATTTTCTTGTACTACAGTTAATCCACTTGGTGCTGAGAATGTTAACCATAATTCGTATGATTTTGTATTACTTTTTTCACTTTCAGCAAAATAATCGTAACTTTCAGCAACTACTGCTATCTCATATTTGTTTGCACCAAGAAAGTTAATTAAACTTTGCTTAATGTCAACTGTTATTGTTGCTTGACCATCTTCTCCTTGTATGCCTTCAAGTATGTAACTCCATTCGTTTTGAGTTTCAAGTTTTGCAACTATTGCGTAAGTTTTTCCATTTTCAACAGTTGTAAATGTCGCTTCAACTTTACCGTTTCTGTCAACTACTTCAATAAGTTCTGGTGCATTTAATTGTAAATATTTTGTATAAATAAATTCGCTTTCAATAGATGAATTTATGTACATATTGTTTGAATGACTTTGCACTGTAATTTTGTAAAAGCCATCGCCATATTGATTAATTAAGTTCAATAAACCATAAATACTACTATTAAATGTTTTATCTGTAATACTCAATATTAATAAATTACTAACATTTGAATTACTAAATTCTATTCTTAAAGTTTCGTAATCCATTTTACTATCGCTTGTCCACGATACATTGCCTGTTACTTCATTATAGAAAAAGTTTGTTGGTGCACTTAATGTATATCTAATTTCAACAACTACTGCTGTTGACCAATCACTATTTCTTAAATAAAGTTCATCTACTCTAAGTGTCATTGCACTTATTCTAAACTCACCAACTCCACCGCGTGCTAATATTTCTTGCGATAAATCTACAGTAGTTTCACCTGTTATTACTTCGTGAGAAGCATAAGTTCCGTCTTCAAGTTTGTATTCAACTTTAACTGCATAACCATTTCTTGCAGTAGCAACCCCTGTAAAAGTTAAAATGTTTGTATTTTCATCAAATACTAAATTAGTTGGTGCTAATTGTTGGTCGTAATAATTGTAGTATGCCGTGTTAGACCAATCGCTATAAATTATTGGTTGTTCCACAACTTCTTTTTGTTCAAGAACACCTCGAACCTGCACTTCAAATCTTCCAAATTCTTTTCCACGCAAGTAGTCGGTTATATCGCACTTAGTTACGCCTTCCATTGTTAAATACTTAGTGCCTAATAATTCAAATTCAGCATCAGGAATGTTTTCAACAGTTCTTTCTCCATCTGCCCCATCTACTACTCGTTGCGTTTGTTTTATTTGAATTTCATAATATTTAGCAAATCTTGTTGTTGTAAATTGCACATAAAAATGTGTGCTTCCATCTATTTCTTCTTCAACTACTGTTACATCAGTTGGGGCTTTTAATATTGCTGTGTAGAAATATTCTTCCCCTTCACTATCGTCTGAATCTAAATAAAATCCTGTTCCTAATGCTCTTATTTTAATTATGTTGTTGCCAGCAGAAATGATATCATATATGTTTACAGTTGTTAATCGTGTTGTTAACATATATGTGCTTTGTGTAGTTTCACTCCAAATTTGCACTAAATAGTTGCTTGCATTTTCAACTTGACTAAAATATAGCAACACATTTTCATCACCAAAATTTTCCACTTTGACAAATTCAGGTGTTGCCAATTTTATTTTGTTTTCATAAATTGCAACATCACTATAAACACTATCTCGATAACCCGCTTGATTAGGCGTACTCAAACTTGTATCACCAAGTGCCTTAACCTTTGCGCTATATCTTTGCCCTACTTGTGTTGGCTCAAAGCCATTTATTGCTTCGTAAATTTTTGAGTAGTTAATTTGGTATTCATATTCGCTATTTTCAACAATTTCAGTATAAATTACATAAACTCCATATTCGCTACTTACTAAGTTTTCAATGACATTTGTTCCAATATCTAAGGTTAAATCTTGTGGTATAGTACTAACCTTAAATTTAACAATCAAACCTTCATCCGTCTTTTCAAACGCGATATCATAAGGCTTTTCAAGTTGTATTTGATGATAATAATCTATACTAACTACATCAGATTCTTTAAAATAACCATATTTATTAACTTTTACTTCTATAACATATTTTTGTGCTTGAGTAAAAATTGCACTTGTGTCAAGAACAGTTGATTTTATTGTGTCATCGTAAACTACAATGTAAACAGGGTTACCATCAGCATCAACTTTGTTGCCGTCTTGGTATTTTATGACAACATTATAACCATTCCCTGCCATTACATTCATCGTGCCACTTTCATTAGTTCCACATGGAGTAAATGTTAAGTATTTACCATCTTCCAAAACTTCTATGTTTTGAATAGCCCCAAATTTGTCACTAATATCTACTTCAGTTATTGTACTGTATTCGCTTGTTAAATAATACCCATATCCATTAGCCTTAATTCTAAACCACATAAGACCATTTGCAGATTGGTCAACGATATCTCTTTCAATATTTATTTCTTTTGTTGTTGTTTTTGATTCATAATATTTTTCACCATCTGCATTGACTAATTCAAAGATATATTCAATTGCATTAGGTACTTCTTCCCATTGTATCCAAACAAGTTTATTGTTTAATTGACAAGTAATTCCACTTGGTGTTTCAAGTTGTTCATAAACTATTATTTCCATATCTTCAGAGTTTTTACTTGCTAAAAACCATATAGTTTCACCATAAGCATCGCTTGACTGTACATTGTTTGCATAAACATAAGTTTTGTATGAGCCAACAGTACTTAAATCTTCTTCACTAAATGTGTAATTATTTTTATCAGTTAAATATTCCTTGCTAACACCTTTAGTATTTACTAAAACAACAGTATATGTTTCTGCATTTTCAACAGGCTCCCAATATAGCGTACTATCAGCATCACTATAAGTTAACCCCTTAGGTGCTTCTAATCTACCTAGCAACTTTTGATTTACCGCTACAGACGACGGAGATTGATTTATGTATTGTTGTGTTGATAATGCTTTAACAGAAAATGAGTAATCTTTTTGATAGTCTACAACTATTTCACTAATATCAAATTCAACTCCAGTTACTCGATAAGTTTGCATAGTTGAAAAGTCGTTGTCTGTAATAACAGTTACTTCATAACTTTCAGCCCCCTCCACTGCAACCCATACAAGTTTTGAGTCGTATTTATCTATGCTAACAATTGGCACATCTAGTGTAACATAAACTTCCAAGTCTTCGCACGAAACAATATTTGAGTTTTTGTATCCATCATCGCCTAATGCTTGCACTGTTATTTCGTACTTTTGTGGCTGTGATACCAACTCAGTTATGTCAATTCTAGTAGCACTCGCACCAACTTGTTGTGCATTACCATTAATCGTATACCTATATGCACTTGCATTTTCAACCGCATCAAAAGTAAGGATAAATCTAGCATCTGTTTGTTCCACCCTTACGCTTGTTGGGTCGCTTAATTGCAAACGTGTATCATCTGTAGTTTGAAAATATATAAACACGCCCAAACCAGCAACTAAAATTAGTATTGCAATAACGCTTAAAGTCTTAAGCCATATTTCACGCATCTTCATCTTTTTTTCAATTTGTGCTCTTGTTTCAATGCTATTACTCATTTTCTTCTCCTACTTGTTAGTTATTGTATGCAATTTTACATATTTAACCAACATTTACAAATTTTTTATCTATATAGATAAAGTTTACCAAAATTCAACACAATTTGTCAATTATTAACACCTTATTTTGCCCTTTTTTTTTACATTTTTTTCATTAATTTGTCTTAATTTTACATTGATTTATAAAAAAAATTCACATAAAAAAATGTGAATTCGATATTTTAATATTTAAACATTAAAATACTATTTTTTCAAATTTATTTTTTCAAAACTTAAAATTCTTTATGGAATTTTAGCACTAACAACAAAGTATCACATTAATTAAATAGATTACTAAATTTGTAAAACAATGCTAATTTGAATTACTATTTTGATTTGTCGCACTTATGCGTTTTTTGTATTCATTTAAAAAGTTTTTCAATTCTTCAATTTTTCCTGCACTGTCAATTTTGTTTAGCAATTCTGCTACTTCACTTCTAGCACTAATAAGCATTTTTTCCGATTCAATAAGTTTTTGTTTTAACTCATAATTTTCGCATTTAATAACTTCTAACTTTCGGGTGCTTACCCCTAATTTAACCAATGCTTCTTTTAGTGAAGCATTTGCAAGTTCACACTCATTTTTAAGTACACTCGGTGCATTTTCAATTGCATTTCGCTTGACCATTCTTACAAGCCCCATAAATAAATTGTTTATGTCATTATCGGATAAAATGTTGTTATTTGGCATACGCAAAATTTTAGCATCTTCTTTTAACTCATTATTTTCATTTTTGTTAGTATAGTTATTGTTTTTATTAGGTATAAATGTATTTTTATTTAACATAGTTGCATTTTCTAGCAATAAATTACTTTTATCATAATTTTTATTTAAAATAGATTTTTGCATAAATTTAGCATTATCAACATACCCTAATTTTTCTAAATATTCAATGTTAGATTTTTGTAAACTTCGAAATTTATTTTGTAACCTTAACATTAATTTAGCATCGCCGTTACTTACAATGTAACAAGCATTTCTTAACGATTTATTTTGATGCAACTCATTAATTATTTTACTCATACAACTTTTAAGTTCTTGTTTAGTAAAAGGTTTGCTTTTTTCAATTTTATGTTCGTTTTGTAAATTTTTGTCTTTTACAAGTCTGTAATATAAGTTTCTTATTGTTTCACATTTTAAACCATATTTTTTTGCAAACAAAGTAAACGATTGTAATCTAGGATATCCTACCGCATCCATTTTCTTAATGAACTCAAGCAATTCATCTTCTCTAGAATTTAAAATTTTCATTTTCCACCTCGAAGATAATTATTGCCATAATTTAAAATAATAAACACTATAATATTAATTTTGTAATTATGTTTGCTAAATACTAATTTAAAATTTGTAAGTTAAATTTAAAATTGTAAAACTTTCTTTTAATTCTTTATTTTAATAACAAAATTTTCAATTTTAAAATTATAATATAAAAAAAACTTGCAAACTATGCAAATTTTTGTGTATTTTATATTTTATAAATTTATTATTAAGAATTAAACTTGACAATCTTATTTATGTATAAGTTTTTTTGATTATTAATTTACTTAGCAAGTATATTTTTTATTATTGCAACTTGCAATTTATCGGGTAAAGAGTTAAGCAACTTAAGATACTTATTTGCATTAATTTTATAAACATATTTTGGCTTTTTGCTTTTTAGTATTTTCCCAATTAATTTAGCAATTTTAATAGGTTCAATCATTTTTGATTCAACTGAATTAACAATTTTTTTAAATTTAGTAGTATTATAAGTATAAAGTTTAGTTTTTGCACACATTTTATCAAGTGCCTTCGTTGAAGCGGAAATCATATTTGTTTTAACTGCACCACATCGTAATACGCTAACTTTAATTCCCAATAAATTTAATTCCATACGCAAAGAAAAAGCGTATTTTTCAACTGTTGATTTAGTAATTGCATATAGTCCAGTAAAAGGTAAAGGGTCTAATGGTGCTAACTCACTAGATGTCATAACAATTCTGCCTTTATTTTTTAATAACAACGGCAAAAATACTTTGTTAATACGATAAATTCCAAAAACATTAATATTAAAAATTTTGATAAATTCATCTTCTTCTATTTCAACCAAAGAATCCATTGAATAAATACCCGCAAAATGCACAATAGCATCTAAGCCATCAATTTGCTTGCTAATTTGTTCATAAGCATTTTGCACACTATCTAAGTTAGTTACATCAACTTTTATTGAAGTTATATTTTCGCTTTGTTCTTGCTCAACAACATCTAATGCAAAAACTTTATA
>CALVZW010000020.1 GCA_944372675.1 uncultured Clostridia bacterium | reverse complement strand
CCAGAAAATGGATATCCCGCCGACTTTTTATGATTACAAGGAACTGTATATTCTCCACCCCCAGCAACAAAACCAACTGATACTTTTGTTATTGGGATTATTACACTTCCGTCTTCAAGCCCAACTGGGTCGCCCATAACAGTATCAACATCAATAATGCTCTTTAAATTACCCATTGCTTGCTCTAAAATTCTTGAAACGGGGTCTTTACAACTAAAATCGTCTTCGTCTTTCAATTTGCCCTCCTTAATTTCCAATTTTTTCTAGTGTTTCAAAAAATTGAATAATTATTCATAAAAATTAAAAGTTTGTAACTTTGCAATGCAACAATAACAAATAAGTCAATCTTAAAATGCAAAATTATGTTTTTAACATTCTTGTTCTAAACGAGTTTTTGCAATATCCCTTATTCGTTTTATTGTTTTCAAATAAGACTTACCAAAAGCAAATAACACATCAAACAAATTAACATACATTTGTGCTTGTGCCGATATTACTATTTTATTTTGACAAAACAACGGCTCACTATCAACATCATAATTAGCCCCATTTTTTCTAGTGTAAAGTTGTGCAAACAATAAATCAACAATCATCAAAATTTTACCAGATAACAATGCTGTTACCATTGCGTCATCTTTATTGCCAACTTCAACTCCTATGAAAGTGTTATCAATTATTATTTTGTGAGTAATATTATTAATAAAACTTTCAATAAATATGACTGTTTTATCTTCTTTTGATAATTCAAAAACTTTTTCTTTATTGTAATTGTTTTTAGCCGTAACTTGACCACTTGCAATTTTAAATTTATCTTGCATAACAGGTTGAGTGAAAACTTTTACTGCTAATGCCCCTTTATTTGCAAGCAAATTAATGTAAAACAAAAAATTAACTTTTATCGGCAAAAATAAAATAAACAATAATAATGCCACAATTATTTCAATTACCATAATTTAGTTTTTTTCTTTTCTCTTAAATTATTCATTAAATAAATTTAAAAATCAAAATACTTGTTAATAAAAAAATTTAATAAAATATAATTTTACAAACATTGTTTAAAAATAAAATTGACTTAAGTTAAGCAATATGATATGATAAAATATAAGGATACAATATGGACAATATTATTAAGATAAAAAATTTAAAAAAATCTTTTGGAACAATTACGGCAGTTAACGACATTTCATTTAAAGTTAAACAAGGTGAATTGTTTGCTTTTTTAGGATTAAATGGTGCAGGGAAAAGTACAACCATTAATATTTTAGTTGGTGTAGAAAAAAGAGATAGTGGCGAATGTTTTGTTGACGGCAAATCAGTTGACAAAATTGATGATATTTTGTCTTTGATAGGAATAGTCTTTCAAAATTCTGTGCTTGACAAAAAATTAACTGTTTATGATAATTTAAAATTTAGAGCAATGCTCTATAGTTTAACAAAAAAACAATTTGAAGATAACCTTAATTTTTTAACACAAAATTTACAAATGACAGAAATACTATCTAAAACATTTGAAAAGTTAAGTGGTGGTCAAAAGCGAAAGGCAGACATTGCAAGAGCATTAATTCATAAGCCTAAAGTGCTCATATTAGATGAACCAACAACTGGGCTTGACCCTAAAACTAGAAAAATCGTTTGGAACTTAATAGATAATTTAAGAAAACAAGAACAGTTAACAGTTCTTTTGACAACTCATTATATGGAAGAAGCCACAATCGCCGATAATGTAGTTATTTTAGATAATGGAAAAATTGTTGCAAGAGGCACTCCTATTGAACTAAAAAACAAATATTCGAGTGATTATCTTAAAGTGTATGAGTACGATAAATCATTAATTGATGTTTTAAACAAAGAAAAATTATCTTACACCACAAATAAAGAATTTTTAACAATAAAATTTAATAATACTAATTTAGCCAAACAGTTTTTAGTTAATAACAACAATCTAATAAACGACTTAGAAATAGTTAAAGGGTCAATGGATGATGTATTTTTAGCAGTTACAGGAAAAGAACTAAAGGAGAATGTATGAATACAGAGTTAAAAAAGTTACATTATTTAACTTTAAGAAATATAAAATTATATTTTAAAGACAAAATGACATTTTTCGTTTCGCTAATCACCCCAATAATATTACTTGTTTTATTTATTACCTTTTTAAAATCTACATATACAAACAGTATTTTATCTATTATTGGCGATTATCAATTAGACGAGAAATTAATTAATGCATTTACAGGCGGTTGGCTTTTCTCATCCGTATTATCAGTGTCTTGCATTACAGTTGCATTTTGTTCTGGTATGATGGTACTTGATAAAATCAACAAAAGCCATATAGATTTTATGGTCGCACCAATAAAAAAATCTACAATTCAAATTTCTTATGTTTTATCGAATTTGTTTTCCACTTTAATTGTATGTTTAGTTTTGTTAATAATAGGTATTATATACTTATGTGTTGTAGGATTTTATTTATCTTTTGTTGATATTTTATTAATTTTAATTAACATTTTTTTAACTTCATTATTTGGCACATTACTTGCAAACATAATTTGGAGTTTCACTAATTCACAAGGAGTTTTAAGTGGAGTTTGCACTTTTGTATCTGCACTATATGGATTTATTTGCGGAGCATATATGCCAATTAATTCTATGGGAGAAGGCATGCAGAATTTCACTTCACTACTAGCCGGAACTTATTCAACAATTTTGTTTCGACAAAGTTTTTTAAATGGGACTTTGAACGAAATGGGAAAAACACTTCCTAATGAAATGGTAGAAGGAATAGCCGACGGCTTTGATTGTAATTTTTCATTTTTTGGTTATGAACTATCAACTTTAACTATGTACTTTATATTAATAGGAGTAACATTAATTTTATTTACTACATTAATTTTAATTACAAAAATAAAAAGCAAAAAACATATACATAAAAATAATAAAGCAAAAAATAATTTAAATTAAATAAGATAACTAATAGAAAAATTAAATAATTTTATCTTTATTAAAAATTGCATATTGACTATGCATTTTTTTTGTGCTAAAATAATTTTAAGGAGAATAAAATGCTATCAAAATACGAAAACAAAACAAAAAAATTTATTGATTTTAAACTACAAGAAACAATATCCCCAGAGGAATATATTACTCTTGCTAAAACCCCATTTATATCAAAGTCTTACGTAGAAAAATTGCAACAATTAGTTGTAGAAACTAAAAATGATAATTTAATTTTTAAGTTTGCAAAAGAAATAAAAAAGGCAGATAAAGAATATTTATTTAATAGTTTAAATCCAGAAAACAAAGAAATTAAAAATGCTTTTATTAATGAAATTTTAAATGCAAATTCTAATGACAAACCTGAAAGCCAACAAAACTTAAACGAACCACCGATTAATACTGTTGAAAACATAAAATAGATTAGTATTAGAAACTTTATAATTTATAGTTTTTAACTATTGCAAATTCTTTAAACAAATAATTAAATTAATTAAAAAAAAACAACAATTTTCATTTAAAAAGATATTTTAACACATAATAAAAAGGGAAATAATGCAACTAAACAAATATAA
The DNA here is from genome assembly GCA_944372675.1 of uncultured Clostridia bacterium. GTDB lineage: Bacteria > Bacillota > Clostridia > Christensenellales > UBA1242 > CAKVOD01. The sequence goes on along the minus strand of CALVZW010000020.1, from coordinate 15,042 downwards.
AAAATGTGGAATTAGTTACTTTACTATGTTAGTTTTGCCACTTTCAAAAAAAGATAAAGAGTTTTTGTTAAATCAAGATAAAAATCTACTTAAAAACAACAAAGAATACTTTGAATTATTAAAAATAGTTTATAACTTTAATCGTTCTTATTTAAATGCTCCATTAGTACAAAGGTTTGCAATAAAAGAAAGTTATCAACAACAATTACAAGAACATTTTAATAAATTTTATCTTTCACAAACAATAAACAGTAATCTTAAAAATTTAGAAATAGAAAAATAACTTAATTTTGTAAAAAATTAAAAAAAGGTATTAATCTAATAATTAATACCTTTTTTATTTAGTTTTTTATTCAATTATAGAATTATAGTATATAAATTAATCTTCCCAAGGAAACACAATCCAGTAATTTTCAACTGAATAATCTTTTGCAAAGTAAATATCTTTTTCTTGAGCAGTTTGCTTGTTTACATTTATTGCAACACAACTTGTTATTGATTTTGGTTGATAAGTACTTATAATTTTTTTTGCAAATTCTAATGACCTACCGCTATCACAAATATCATCAACTATCAATACATTTGCATTTGCTAATTCTTTTTCATTTGTTACACCTAATAAAACAGGCTCTTTAAATTCCGCATTTCTTGTATCGGTTAATGTTGTTGCAATATGAATACAAGCAAATTTATTAATTCCTAAATCTCGCCCCAACATTGAAGCAAGCACAACACCACCTTTTAAAATAGGCACTATAACGTCAATGTTTTCATTTTTTAATTTCTTTGCTAATTCCTTTGAATACTGCCTTATTTCATTAATACTAACATTTAATATCTTTCTATCCATTATAACCACTCTTACAAACTTTAATTTGTTATATTTAAATTTTATATATAACTTAAAACTTAATTTTTATTATTGTATTCTTTTATAATTCTTTCATATGCTTGATATAATTGGTCGGTGCAATCTTTCCAATTAATATACAAAGAATCTCCCGCCCTTTTTCCTACTTTTCTAAGATTATCCCTATCACTTATCGCCCTAATAATTGTGTTAGCATAACTTGAAACATCGTTTTTAGTTAAGAAACCGTTAAAATTATCTTCAACATCAGCACCAGCACAAGAGTCTTCCACAAAAACTCCAGCAGTATTATAAGTTGCTGCTTCAACTTTTACCAAACCAAAGTTATCATATATTGATGGAAATAACAATAAATCTGCCCTAGAGTTAATTAAAGGTAAAAGTTCTCTTTCAAGAAAACCTGTAAAAATAACTTCATCATTGCTAAAGCCAAGTTTATCCGCCAAATTTTGTAATTTATTTAATGCAGAGCCTTTGCCAACAACAAAAAATTTAAACTTATAACCTTTATCTTTTAAAATCTTAAGTGCTTTTAAAGTAAAATCTATTCTTTTTAACTCGACAACTCGTCCAACATAAAGAAATACTAAATCATCTTCATTTAAACCGAATTGCTCATTAGCCTTAGCCCTATTTTTATTGATTTCTTCTTCACTAACTTTTTCTAAATCAGTTCCAAATGGTAAAAGTTCTATTTTTCCAGTATAACCACATTCTCTAGCCTGTTTTGCAACTAACTCACTTACAACAAACACTCTATCAAACTCATTGTAAATTTTACCAATCTTTTTTAATATAAAATTAGTTAACCAATTAAACTTTGCATATTTTTTTATAATATCCTTTATGTTTGAATGGTAAGTTATAACAGCAGGTATGTTGCGTTCTTTTGCTAATTTAACCGCAAACTTTGCCATATTAAATGGAGAATGTAGATGAATAATATCATATTCATCTGCGTAAACCTTTTGTTTAAATTCTTTATCTTTATTAGGATGCCCATATTGATCGCGTAAAATTGGTACAAAAGTACTTTTACACCTTAAAATTTTGTAGGGCACTTTAACTTTGTCTTGGTTTTTATGCTTTGGTGCAAGTGCTGTTACTTTACAATAACCATTAAGATTTAAACAATAATTATGCATACAATTTATTACACCATCAACATCTGGTAAATAAACATCCATTGCCTCCAAAACCTTTAATGGCTCTTTTGCCGTTTGTTCTTGTTTTTCTAATTTTTCGTCATTTGGTGAATTTAAATTATTTTCTTTAATTTTATTTAATTCACTTAAGTTCTCCATAACTATAATTCCTTTTAAACTTATTATAAACTAAATATTAAAAATTATCAAGTAATTTAAAAAAAAAATTATATTCAAATTAAACAAATGTTACAAATTATTGTTTAAATTTACTAAATGTGATATACTATTCATTATGAACATAAAAACTTTACAACTGCAAAACTTTAGAAACTATGAACAGCAGAGCATAAATTTCGACAAAGGACTTAATGTTTTAATAGGTAAAAACGCACAAGGTAAAACAAATTTAGTTGAAGCAATAAATTATTGTTGTATTGGTAAAAGCCACCGTACATCAAAGGAAAAAGAGTTAATAAGTTTTGACAAAGAAAATGCAAAAATTAAAGTAATAGCACAAAAAAATGCTGGCGAAAAAACAGTTGAAATATTTTTATCAAAATCAAACAAAAAAATTATACGCATAAATCATTTATCAATTTTAAGAATTGGTGAACTTTTTGGCAACATTAACAGTGTATTTTTTTCGCCAGAAGATTTGCGACTTGTAAAGGAAAGCCCTGCTGATAGACGAAGATTTATTGACATAGATTTATCACAAATGTCTAAGGTTTATTTTTACAATTTACTTCGGTATGAAAAAATACTTGCCCAACGCAACAAATTACTTAAAGATGGTTTAGATGCAATACACATAAAACGCGGTTTAGATGTTTGGAACGAACAACTATCACAAGTCGGTGCAAAAATAATATATTCACGAATACAGTTTACAAACAATCTAAGCAAATTAGCACAAAAAGTACACTCTAATTTAACAGATAATCAAGAAGAATTAATTTTATCATACACAGGAATACAAGGTGATTCTGTTGACAATATTTATAGAGAACTTTTTATGATGCTTGAAAAAAATGTTGATAAGGACATTCAACTAGGGTACACTTCAGTTGGACCACATAGGGATGACATAAAAATAGCAATTAACGACATTGATATTCGAAGTTTTGGCTCACAAGGGCAACAACGCACAACTGCCCTTTCATTAAAACTTGCAGAATTAGAAATTTTTAAAGAAGAAAACGGCGAATATCCAATTTTAATACTTGATGATGTTTTAAGCGAATTAGATGACTTCCGTTGTAAAAAACTTTTAAATAATATACAAAATGTTCAAACAATTTTAACGGGTACAAGTTTTGATTACGACTACCCAGCAACAAAATTTCAAATTGAAAACGGAACTGTAAAAAAACTATAAATTAGTTTAATTAACATTATAGTTTGTTTAAATTTAAATACAATATTTTTGAAAATATTAAAAAAAATCTATTTACTCAAGGAATAAAAAATGAATTTATTTTCTCAATTTATTAAGGCAATTAAACAGTTTAGTTTAATAAACGACGGCGACAAAATTGCAATTGGTTTATCAGGTGGAAAAGATAGTTTAATGCTTGTGGACTTATTTTCCAAACTAAAAAAAACTACTATAGTAAAATTTGATGTAATTGCAATAATGGTTGATATGTTTAACGGTAATTACGACCATACCGCAATTAAAGAATTTTGCAACACTCGAGACATTGAGTTAATAATAGTAAATACACAAATATATGAAATATTGTTTGACATACGCAAAGAAAAAAATCCTTGCAGTCTATGTTCAAAATTACGCAAAGGACAACTTGTTACAACTGCTAAACAATATGGTTGTAACAAAATCGCATTAGGACATCACGCAGATGATTTCATTGAAACATTTTTTATGAGTTTAATGTTTGAAGGTAGGTTATCCACATTTTCACCATTATCTTATTTATCAAGAGAAAATATTTATCAAATAAGACCAATGATATACATAACAGAAGATAGCATTAAATCTACCACTCAAAACTTTCCAATTTTTGTAAATCCTTGCCCCGCTGATAAAAACACAAAAAGGCAAGAAGTAAAAGAATTAATTACAAAAATTGAAAATGTTTCAAAAGATTTTAAACGCAACACCCTTAAAGCACTTTTAGACCCATCAAGGCATCAAAACTTTTTTAAGAACAACTAATAATTTTTTATTTAAACTATTCAACAAAAAACAAACCTTATTTAGTCAATTATTTTTGAATTTTAAAAAAAAAGAAACTTTGCTATTTTGTAAAGTTCTTTTTATTTATTTTGCTAGTTTAAAATGATAAAACTTCATTTATTATTTTTTAAATTTGCTTGTTAATTATTTTTACACTACTTTTGTAAAAATCACTTTTCCACATTTCCACATTAATTTTGTGATTATATGTTAATTTAACAATAAATGTTATTTATTTATAAACATATTTCACAAAGTTATTTAAAAATACGAAATTTTATTAAAAAAAATTTTTATAATACAAACACAAATGTCTAAAATATTTGTAATTGTTTTTATTGTTTGTTATACTATTAATGATTATCTTAAAAAACAGAAAAAAGCATAATCATTTTATAAATTAGTTGCAATATTTAAAGTAAACATATTTAACAATAAAAATAATAATTAAAACTTTGCTTTGTTTTAATCATTCTTACAATCTCGCAACTTATCTTTAAAGGAGAATTAATATGAAAACTTTAATAGTATATTTTTCTTGGTCCAACAACACAAAAAATCTTGTGGAAAAACTAAATGAAGAATTTAATTTTGATGTTATTAGAATTGAAAGAAAAATTCCTTACTCAAAAGATTATAACACTTGCGCTTATGTAGAAGCAAAGGATGAAATTGAAAAACATATTTATCCAGAGATAAAGCAACTTGAAATTAACCCACACAATTACGATAGGATTTTATTATTTTTTCCTATTTGGTGGTATACATTTCCAATGCCAATAGGAACATTTGTAAAACAATTAAAAGGTTTTACAGGCGAAGTCATAGTGTTTGCGAATAGTTACACAAATGACCCAAAATATATGATAAATTCAATGCACGATTTAAAATCTATTGATGACAAAATTAATTTTAAACAAGGACTTTTTAATGAAAGTACCGAAAGACATATTGAATTTTTAAAACAAATATAATTGTTTAATAATTTAAGAAATATTATATTTTTAGTAATATTTTTAATTCTTAGCAAAACAATGTAAAATAATAAAAATATTTTTTAATTAAAATAATGTTTTATTAATTATCTTATATATTTCATTTACCAAAAATAAAATGTGTATTTTAAATAAATCACTTTATTAGTGATTTTTTTTAAAATTAAAATTTATATGTTCGATTATTAAATTAATTCTTTACAATTTATTATTTATTTGTTATAATTTATACTGATAAAAGGATGAAGAAATTATGAAATCAATATATACATATTATAAAGAAAGATTAATTGAAATTAGCGGTAAAAACCGTAGTCTTTATGCAAAAAAAATAAGCAAAAAATATGCCTTTGATATTGGTAAAATTTTTGACGGCGATTATGATACCATAAATGAATTTATTGAGTTTTTATGGCATGATAGACGCTATAGTTTTCCACTTATCAAAAAAGATGATAAGGAACGATTAGCCAAAAACTTAGGTGTTGAACACGACATTAATGCTCGCAAGCAAAATTTAGAAAAACTTGAAGGCAAAGAAAAAAGCGAAGAAGCATTTAAAATTCAACGCGTAGCAAGAGAAGAAACAAAAAAAGCAATTTTATCGCAAGTTAATGACTTAAAAAATCTTAAAAGAGATATTGAAGAATTTGCAAGAGAAACAGGTAGATATGAAATGTATGTTGGTTATCCATTTATCACTGGATATATTGGCAAAGACTTGCAAATAAAAGCCCCTTTAATTTTGTTCCCTTGTACAATAAATATTATTGATGAACAAACAGCAGAAATAGAATTAAAAAGAGACGAAAACATACAACTCAACAAAGTTTTTATTCTTGCCTATGCTAAACACTATCGTTTAAATGTTGAAGATTTAGAAATGGAATTTAGAAGCCCTTTTGCTAGTTCCTTTAAAAATATACCAGCAGTTTTAGAGTACTTACGCAAATTTGGCATTAAATTATCTTACCAAAGCCGTAAAGGTATGTTTAATTTTGAAAGAACAAAAGACCCTGCTCCTAACGAAGGATTAGACATTAAACATTTATGCGTGCTAGGTCGTTTCCCATTAGCAAACTCAATATACAACGATTACACTGCTCTTGAAAAAAGACGACTTACCAATGAAGCAATTAATGAACTATTAAACACTCATTTACCAAAAAAGAATAAAAAATTCAATACAAATTTATTTACAATTAATGACTTAGACTATGCACAAACAAGTTGCGTAAGAAATGTCAACATTGATGGCAATATGGTTATATATGGTCCACCCGGCACAGGTAAATCACAAACAATTGTAAATATTATTTCTGATGCCCTTTGCAAACACAAGCGCGTACTTGTAGTTTCACAAAAAAAGGCTGCCCTTGATGTTGTATTCAATCGTTTAGGAACACTCAACAATAAAGTTATGTTTATTGTCGACCCAGAAAAAAACAAAAACGAATTTTATGACAGAGCAAGAGCAACTCACTTAGAAAACTTAAATTATCAAGCAATGGACTTTATGCAAAATTATGAAAACATACAGGATAAAATTGCTTGCGAAGAAAAAGAACTTGAAATTATTAATGACACACTTTTTAACCCTACACCTTTTGGCGTAACACTACAACAAATGTATGCTAATTCGCATATTATTGGTAAAAATACTTATGAATACAACATATATAAAAATTTAAACAATAGTCCAGAACTTTTAAGTTTAACATATCAAGAACTTGAAGAAGCATTAAGGGTTATCAAAGAGAAAAAGAAAGGCGAACACTATTACAATTATCTTGAAAGCAAAAAGAACAATCCATTAATTGATAAAATAAAATCTAACTTAGATATTCACACAATTAATCAAACACTATCAAAACTTAAAAAATTAACAAGTTCGCGTATAGTTCCATTTGATACAGCAAAGTATCCAAATTCAAAACAACTTATTGCTTATTACTTAGATAAAAAAATAGATAGCGAAGACCTTAAACCACTTGTAAAATTTGTTGCTAAAATTAACAATGAAAAAGCATATAACAATTTACAAACAAGTTATGTTTTATTGCCAATGCTACCTTTTGCTAAAAAGAAAACAAATCAAATTGAACAAGACATTGAAGAAAACTTTAGAAAAACCTTAACAGCAATTGACGAATACACAAAAGATTATCAATTCATTCAAGATGTATTAACTCAAGAAGGCTACATAATGATGATTGATAACATTTTAAACGGCAACACACTTTATTTAAGATTACTTATGAATGCGTTAAATACCTATGTTGACATAAGAGATTTAAATAACAATTTAAGTTCGTTAACCGACAACGAAAAAATAATTTTAAACTTTGCTTACAAATCAACCGAATCTTATGCACGATTTAAAGATACACTTGAACTTTTAATGGGTGTAAGAATTTATATTGAAATTGTACAACTTGAAGAAAAATATAAAATTAATCTTTCAAAAATTATTGATTACGAAAACACAAAAAACAGAATACTATCACTAAATCACGATTTAAAAGATGTTTGCAAAAACATATGTGATGGGACTTTTAAAGACGATTACATAAATAGATACAATGGTGACCAAGAAAATAAAAACTTTTTATATCAAATTTCTAAAACACAAAATCAATGGCCAATAAGACGCTTTATGGAAGTTTATGGCGACTATATGTTCGATTTATTCCCTTGTTGGTTGCTATCACCTGAAAGTGTAAGTACAATTATGCCACTAACTAAAAACTTATTTGACATTGTCTTATTTGACGAAGCATCACAAGTATTTGTTGAAAACACATTGCCAGTAATTTATCGCGGTAAAAATATAGTTGTTGCGGGCGACTCAAAACAACTTCGCCCTACTTCAACATTTATGAAACGATACTTAGGTGCAGACCCTGACGAAAATCTTGACTATTCAACGCAAGCCGCACTTGAAGTTGAAAGTTTACTTGACTTAGCAATGACTCGTTACAAATGTACTCACCTAACTTATCACTACCGAAGTAGAAACGAAGAACTGATTAACTTTTCAAACCATGTATTCTATGAAAACAGATTACAAATTTCACCAAATACAACAAAAAATAAAGGTAAAAAACCTATTGAAAGAGTACTTGTTGACGGCAAATGGATTGGCAGACACAACGATGCTGAAGCAAAACAAGTTGTTGAAATTGTTAAAAAGATTTTTAAAACTCGTAAACACAATCAATCAATTGGAATCATTACCTTTAACACTGAACAAGAATCAGCAATCGAAGACGCATTAGATGCTGAATGTGCAAAAGACCCTAAATTTAGAGACCAATATTTACTTGAAACAAACCGAAAAGAAAATGGTGAAGACACAAGTTTATTTATTAAAAACCTTGAAAATGTACAAGGTGATGAAAGAGATATTATCATATTTAGTATCGGTTATGCAAAAAATGAATATGGTAGAGTTGTTGCACAATTTGGGCCTTTAAGTGTTGAAGGCGGTGAAAATAGACTTAATGTTGCAATTACTCGTGCAAAAGAAAAAATTTATGTAGTAACAAGTATTGAACCTGAAGAACTAAATGTTGAAAACAGCAAAAATGCAGGGCCAAAAATATTTAAAAACTACCTTAGATATGTAAGAGCAGTTTCAAACGGAAATACACTTGAAGCACAACTCATTCTTAATAGTTATGACACACAAGCAACCGTTAAACCAATTACAATGAATAATGCTTTTGAAAATGAAATTAAGTTTGAACTTGAAAAATTAGGTTACACAGTTGAAACAAACATTGGTAATACTGATTATAAAATTAGCCTTGCAATTTATGACAAAGATTTAGATAAATACTTAGTAGGAATTGAATGTGATTACACCGCATACCAAAGTAGCGACAGTTTAATTGAAAGAGATGTTTATCACCCTGCTTTCCTAAAAAGTCGCGGATGGGAAATGGTAAGAGTGTTTAGTAGAGATTGGTGGTTACATAAAGGCAAAGTGTTGGCATTAATTACAAAATTAGCCGAAAAGAACAAACAAAAATGTTTAAATGATATTCAAAAAGACAACACTAAGCAATCAGTTAAATCTGCTAAATCAAAAACCAGTACTGAAAATACGACTACAAAAACTGCAACAAAAAATACAACAAAAAATACAACAAAAAATACAAAATCAAACAATGAGAAACCAAAAACTGCAAGCAAAAAATAAATAATAAAATTAAAATAATAATACATTGAAAATAAATACATAACAAAATTAAAAGCGGTATACTTAAATTAAGTGTACCGCTTTGTTATTAAAAAAATTACGAGATAACTCGTAATTTTTTTTAATTTAATATTTAAAATTTTATATTTAAATATAAGTTTTAATTTTTATTTTTTATTTTTATTATTTACTTTCATTTTCATTTTCATTTTCATTTTCATTTTGTTTTAGTTTTTGTTTTTTATTAAAAGTAAATATTTTTTCATTAGGGTATGCTTTACTAAATTCTTCATAAGCATTAATAACTAAGTTAACATTATCTTCAACTATCTTTGAATTTTCAATTAACAAAGTTTTTCTATCTTCTGCGTTTGATTTATATATTTTTTGTAAAGTATTTTTTACAACTCCAAGCGCACGGCTTGCCCTTTCAAAACAAAAATCTTTTGTGTCATTAAAGTTTTGATAAGTATCATCTTTTAAAACTGCCACATCATAAAGCAAATCTTTGAATTGTCTTTTATTGTAATCATTAATATAAGTATTATATCTTGGAACAATTTTTCTTGCTCTTTCAATTAAAGAAGCCGACATATAAAAATGCTTTTTCTTCTTTTTAAATATCACTAAGCCTATAAGTATTAATAATGCTAAAATAAATATGACATACCAAATAATTAATTCTGTCCCTTGGTAAGAAACAGTAAAGTTTAATGTGTTACTTTGCACTTCACCAAACATTGCATACACTGAAAAGTTACCCCCCTCACTTCGTGTTATTGACAAAGTTGAGCCTGTTGAAAATTTTATACCATTAACATACCAAACAATATCACCTGATAAACTTTCCTCATTGTTTATCATCGCGCTAACTTTAATAGTTTCATCGGAGTTATAATGCAACTTTTCACTTGTTATAGTAAAATTTGTAATAGAAGTAATTTCAGTTAAATGAACTCCCCTTATAATTTCACCACCACTTGTAATTACCGATAAAGTTATACTATCTTTACTAATCATTTCGCTTATGTCAATGGTTAACAAATATTCGTCATAATTTTCATTTTGACTATAGTATTCAATGTTTGTAATTTTGGCATAATCATTTAGTAAATTAAATTGTGCAAAACTATTTTTAGTTACATAAGCATTTACTACAATTTCATTTGTATTTGATAAATAACTTAGTTCATAACTTTGCAATGAAAAAGTATCAGTTATTGGTAAATTTTTTATTTCAAATTCAACACTTACTTCAACATCTTCAACTTTAATTGATAGTTGGGCTTGTGCATTATCTTCATATAAAGTACTAAAATTTAAAACCACTTCGTTTGAGTTCAAACTTTTAACTAAAGAATTTTCTACATCTAGTTTTTGTGAAACGCCATTAATTGTTAAGGTGTATTCGACTTGCCCCTGATATTTTAATTTATCATTGCCATTGTATTGAATATTAAATACATTATCATAATTTTTATTCACCATAATTGGAGCTAAAATTTTAACACTATCAATATTATCAATAAAATTGATATTACTAAATGTACAACCTGCATCATTTTGCAAAACAAGTTGAGTGTTAAGAGTTTTATCACATGCTATTGTAACATAGTATATATTTTGACTATTTAATTCTTCTTGAACATAAACTTCCGCACCATCGTAATTAAAAGCATTTAATGACGAATCGCTTTTTACTTTATAAACTACAGTTGAATTAACAAAAGCAGTAAAATTTTGTGAAGTATATTTTTGATTTTCATATCCTTGAACATATACATCAACTATCTGAGGGGTTGCTTCACTGCACTTTGTAAGTGTTAAATTACCTATGCTAAAAATAGTCAACAAGGGTATTAAAATCATAAACAAAATAGACTTTTTAATCATCTTTACGCCCCCACCATTTTCTTTTTTTCTTACTTTGCGGAGCATCCAACAATGAATTTGGCGAAGTTAAAGTGTTGCTTTCAATAACGGGTTGTTCTTCATAAGGTATCGCAACCACCTCTTTTGCTTCATCTACTTCTACTGTGTTGTTGTCATCTTTATCATTAACATTTTCCTCAACAACTTCAACTTTTATTTTCTTTTCTTTTTTTGATTTACCAGCATTTGCAATTTCTTCATTTTTTACCACCTTGCTTTCTGTGGCTTTTTTGAAGAATGATTTTCTACCTTCAACTTCATCTTTATCAAATCTTATAATTGATTGATTGTTTGAAATTACAATTCCAGCATTGTAAAGTGCATCAGTAAGTTTTGTGTAAGCATCTTCGTACAAATCCCAATAATCTTCCGACTTCCCCCATATCCTAAACGCAAACAACAACCCGTGTTCATCATACTTATCTACATTAATATATAAACTTGGTGATTTTAGTGCTATTTTATTATTTTTGAACGCATCTCTAACAACTTGTTTAACATATTGTTGGTCAGTGCCGTATGGCACACAAAAAGATATGTCTACACGACGAAGTGGACTAGATGTGTAGTTTATAACATTTCCATTAACTATTGATTTATTAGGCAAAGTTATTACTTTTTTATCATAAGTTTCAATTTGGGTTGTAAATATTCTTACACTTTTTACAACACCTTCTTCAGTACCGACTTTTATGTAATCGCCCTCAACAAATGGCTTGTTAACCAATATCAAAATACCCGAAGCAAGATTGCTTAAACTATCTTGAAGTGCCAAAGCAATAGCCAAACCTGCCGCCGACAACGCAGCAATAAATGCCGCCATTGAAACACCCAATGTTGACAAAACTAAGAATAACAATAATATGTATAAAACTGCCCTAATTACTGACAACAAAAAGGATGTTAACCCTGCTTCCATTGAAGATGCCATAAATGCTCTTTTGGTATATCTCATAATTATTTTAATAAGCAATATTCCAAAAATAATTATAGCAAACACTTTTATCAATGTAATGCCAGTAGTAGCAAAAAAATCATTAAAAAAACTTGCAAAGTCCATTTTTCACCTTTTGTAATTTGTTTACTATAAACAAATATCTTTTTTAAATTTAGTTTTAGTTTTTCCTTAAAACTTGTATATATACTAAGTTTTGTATCGCAATCTATTTATCAAAGAATTACATTGACTTAAGAATAGATTGCACTTGTGCCATATCCACAACGCCAGCAAAATTTTGTTTAAAATGTTTCATTACACTCCCAATAGATTTGTCATCTAATTTGTTTATTTCTTCTTTAATCTCACTTTCAGTCATCATTTTAGGCAAATAATTTTTAACTATTTCAATTTGTCTTTCAATGTTACTAACTTCTTCAGTGTTGTTAACCTTTAAATAATTTTCTTTTTCTTCATTTAATTCTTTAACAACTTTTTGTAAAATTTGTAAAACATCACTATCTAAAAACTCTTCATTTTTAGCCCTTTTTTCAACCATAACAACTTGACACTTATTAATAACGACCTCATAAATTGCTCTAGCAACTTTATCTCGTGCTTTTAAAGCATCAATACCTGCTTTTTTAATATCTTCAAATAACATAATTTTTCTCCTTTTTTTTCATTTAAAGAAACTAAAGTATTTCATTTAATTTGAATAAAATTTTTATTTTCTTTAAATATTTTAACTATCATAATTATAACACACTTTAAACTCTAAACAAAGTAGTTTAAAACATATTATGTTTATAATTATATAAACTTAAATAAATTTAAAACAAAAATGCAATTCCTCGCATTAAAATCTTGTAAACTTAATAAAATATAAAAGGTGATTTATGTTATTTTCAACAGTTGGACAGTTTGGCATTTTCTTAGCATTTATTTGGTTAGGTGCAATTTTAGGAGTAATATATAGCATTTTAAAGCCACACAATTTAATTGCAAAAAATATTTTTGATATAGTTTCAATTTTAACAAGTGGCATATTATTCATTATATTTATGCAAACATATAACTTAGGACAGTTCCGCCTTTTTCTTGTACTAGGCATAATTATAGGATATTTATTTGAAAAATTTTTTATAGGCAAAATGCTTGCAGAACTTAATAATTTGTTATATAATAATATAAATAAAGTTTTTAATAAAACAATAAATACATTAAAAACTAAACTAAAGATAAAAAAAGATAAACAATTAAAACCTAAAAATAAACAACAAAAAAATAAAATTAAAAAAAATAAAAAAATTGCAAATAAATTTTATAAAAAGCAAGTATAATAAGTGAGTCAAAAAAAGAGGAACAAATATGAATGAAACAAAACTTCGTACTGTAATAAATATTTCTACCATAGTAGCCACAATTATATTAATAGCCCTTATCATCGGATTGATTTTTCAATTCGTAAATCGAAGTGTTCTGCAAGCGAAACAAAACCAACTTCAAGCAGAACTTGACTCACTAAACTACCAAATAGAATATTATGAAGATATGAACAACTACATTAACGAAAACATCGAAGATTATGCTCGAGAATACTATGGGTACGGAAAAGATGGCGAAAAAAAATATTCATATAGTTAATTCCTAAAACTTTTTGACTACATTAATATTCATAACTCATTAAAAAAAGAAAACAATTATGCACTAATTGTTTTCTTTTTTTACTATAAAATTATAACCCCCATACACAATTTTCTTAAACTTTAAATAAAATCTACATTTAAAAAATATTTTAAAATACTAAAATTATCTTAATTTTCTTTATTTTGATTTTCTAATAATCCGTTAATATAACCAATAACTTTGTTAGTGTTGCTTTCATTAAGTTTTGGTAATGCTTCTATTATATTTTGCTGACTTTCATTAAGCAAACCAAGTTCCGTATGATAAGCTGTTTTGTGGTCACACAAATAATCTAAAGTTACTCCATAAAAATCTGCTATTTTGATTAGATTTTGTAAACTCGGCTCGTTTTGCCCTGTTTCATATCTATAATAACTTTGAATTGATATGTCCAATAATTTTGCTATATCACTAGCATTAGTTTTTGTTCTTTCTCTAAGTTCTTTTATTTTCATTTTACTACTCTTTTCTATTATAACAAAAGCTTTCAATTTCTCAATTAAATTTAAAAATTATAAAATTAATTAAACTAAAAAGTTAATTTTAGTTGCTTTATTTAAACTTTTATGTTAAAATATGAACTGTACATTTAAAAAATTGCTAATATTTAAACGGAGAAAATATGACAAAAACTGAAAGACAAACAAAACTTTTTAATGATTGCTTAAAAATATACAAACAAGGAACTTGCAAGGAACTACAAAACAAAATTGAAAGATTGTGTAAAAAACATTTTCCAAATTGTGATATAATTTTTATTAATATTACATATTCCTACTTTTATGCTCTACGCGAAGCATACTATTTTATGAAAGATTTACAACTGTGTATTAAAAATTATAAAGATAAGTAAAATAAAAAAAAGGCTTTATACAATAGCCTCAAAATTATTCATTATAATAAGTAACAATATGAAATCTGTAATTATGCAATAAAGTAGCAATTAAAAAATATTAAAAAATATAAACTAATTAGTTGTTTATACCATAAAAACAAAATCCCGCTACATTCAAGTAACGGGGTATTTGGCTCCTCGAGTAGGATTATTCACGCAGTGCGTTCCTAT
>CALVZW010000019.1 GCA_944372675.1 uncultured Clostridia bacterium | reverse complement strand
TTAGCAACTTTTGATACACTTTGGATAGGCAATGACCCAGAAAGAGCAATGATAATAGGTGAATTGCGAGAGAATAATAAAAATGTGTATAGAGAAATATAGTTTAATATAAATATCATTAGTTATCAAAAATTTTGGGTGCAAAAGTTTATAGTTTTTAGTAAGTTGTAATTTTATTAAAAATTTAAAGATTTAGTAGATGTTTTAATTTTTAGTATAAATCAATGTTAAAATATTTAATTTATGATATAATATTAAAAATTATTTTAGGAGATATAAAGTGAATAAAGAAGAATTACGGGTAATAACAAGTGGAAGTGCAGAAGAAAATTATGAATATGCTTTAAATCATAGGTGGTGTAATGTTAAAGCACATGGGAAAGTGGTAATAAATAGCGGTGATGTCAAATACAATTACTATTTTGCTAAAGACATTAAAGGAGCAGATATCAAAGCACACGGACAAGCGATAATAGATAGTGGTCGTGTTTTGTATAATTACTATTTTGCTGACATTAAAGGAGCAGATATCCAAGCACATGGACAGGTGGTAATAGATAGTTGTGATGCTAAATATAATTATCATTTTGCAAGGGAAATACAAGGAGCAGATATCCAAGCACATGGACAAGCGGTAATAGATAGTGGAGATGCTCATTGGAATTATGAGTTTGCTAAGAATATTAAAGGAGCAGATATTAAAGGACATGGACAAGCAGTAATAGATAGTTGTGATGTTGAATATAATTACGAATTTGCCAGAGATATCCAAGGAGCAGATATTCAAGCACATAGAAAAGTAATTGCAAAATATGGATCAAAAGAAGAACTTGCCCGATTTGATAGAAAATTTAAAGAGTTAAGTCCTGATTTTGATTATGATAAAGAAGAAAATGATAATAATAGGGAAAAAGAGTCTATCAAAAAAAAGAAGAAAAATAGCAATCCTTATCAATTTGAATATAAAGAACTTAATAACGATGAGTTGTTGAGTAGTTATGTAAAAGCGGATATGAGTGTATTTCTACACGGACCTAGTGGAGTGGGTAAGTCAGCGAGAGTAAAGCAATTAGACCCAACAGCGACAAGAATAACATTGCGCCCACAAATGAACCCAGAAGAAGTGGATGGGACACTTAATCGAGAGACAGGAGAGTACATACCACCATTATGGTACACACAACTATGTGAGAAATGTGAGAGTGAACCAGATAAAAAGCACATACTATTTATAGATGAGTTAACGAATGTAAAACCAACGGTACAAAGTTTGGTATACAGCATAGTGCTGGATAGAGCAGGAAAAGATGGACTATGGCCTTTGCCTAAAAATGCAGTAGTAGTAGCGGCAGGGAATGAAAGCAAAGACAATTTAGCAGCATACCCATTGACAAACGCATTATTTAGAAGATTTAATCATTTATATTATGAAGTAGATAAAGAAGATTGGTTAGAATGGGCAACAAGGACAAATAGCGGTTCTGAAGGGATGAAAATACACCCATTAATAATAGAATATATAATGAATAGGGAAGGTATCCTCAACCAAGAATTAGATGAAGAGAACCCAAAGATAGTAACAGACCCAAGAAAATGGGAGATGGCAAGTAATGTGCTATACGCAACAAATAATCCAAATGCATTATTACCATTAATAGGTGAAGAGTTAACAGCAGACTTTAAAAATTTTGTAAAACAAAATCAATTAACACCACAAAAATTTAAGTATAAAGAACTAAATAATGATGAGTTATTAAATAGTTTAGTAGAAGCGAATGTGAGCATATTTTTGCACGGACCAAGTGGAGTAGGTAAGTCAGCAAGGGTAAAGCAATTAGACCCTACAGCAACAAGAATAACTTTGCGTCCACAAATGAACCCAGAAGAAGTGGATGGCACACTTAATCGTGAGACAGGGGGATACATACCGCCATTATGGTACACACAACTATGTGAGAAATGTGAGAGTGAACCAGATAGAAAGCACATACTATTTATAGATGAATTAACAAATGTTAAGCCGACAGTACAAAGTTTGGTATATAGCATAGTATTAGATAGAGCAGGTAAAGATGGATTATGGCCACTACCCGAGAATGCAGTAGTAGTAGCAGCGGGGAATGAAAGCAAAGACAATTTAGCAGCATACCCATTGACAAACGCTTTATTTAGAAGATTCAATCATATATATTATGAAGTAGATAAAGAAGATTGGCTAAGTTGGGCAACTAAAGTAAATAGCAGTATGGAAGGGAAAAAGATACACCCAGCAATAATAGCATACATAATGAGCAAAAAAGATGTACTTAATCAAGAATTAGATGAAGAGAATCCAAAGATAGTAACAGACCCAAGAAAGTGGGAAATGGCAAGCAAGGTGTTGTATATGACAAACAACCCTTATGCACTATTGCCTGCAGTAGGTGAAGAATTGACAGCAGATTTTGTGGACTTTGTACAACAAATACAAATAACTCCACAAGATATAGTAAGTGGGAATTATGACGAAGAAGATTTTAAAGAATTAAATATATCACAAAAATTATCAACAATAGCAGGACTAACAATAGCACAAGAGAGTGAACTAGCGTTAGTGAGAGAATTCATTAAAGATAATTTAGGCAAAGAACAATTAGCAACTTTTGATACACTTTGGATAGGCAATGACCCAGAAAGAGCAATGATAATAGGTGAATTGCGAGAGAATAAAAATAATGAAAAATCATTAAATAAATAATTATTATATGTAATTTTAAATAGACCAATAACTATATAAAAATAAATGCAATAAAAAATACGAATAAATTATGTTAATCGTTTTAAGGAGAAAGTTATGAATACAAATATTGATGTTTATGAAAATGCTAAAATTGCACCAGTTTTAATTAAGGATATAGACAAAAAAATATTGAATGAAGCAGTTGTTATTGATAGTATTATTGATTCAAAAGATTTAGGTGTTGTTAATACTGATAAAGGAATTAAATACCCTAAATGTTATGATGAAATAGTTAAATTAGATTATAGAATTTTAATCATCAAAGATATTGACAAAATAGATGAATATGAACAAGAAAAATTCTATGAGTTGCTAAAATATAAAGAAATTAGCAATTTTAAATTGCCTAAAGATTTAAAAATTTTTGTAACTTATTCTAATCTAGATAATGTTGCTGATAGTATTATTTCTTTATGCCAAATTATAAAATAGGTGAATTATGGAAAATGCAAGTTTTGATATCGAAAAATTAAAAAAGAAGGTTTTAAGAAAGTATCCAGCTTTCGGTTCAATTATTGTAAATTGCAAATATGAATTAGTAGATAACTCAAACATAGTAAACACTGCGGGAACTGATGGTAAAACTATATACTTAAACAAAGATTATTTAAGAAAACTTGAAGAAGATGAACAAGTTTTTGTGCTTTCACATGAAATTTGTCATATTGGTCTTAATCATATTTTGCGTTCAAAAGACAAAGATCCTAGATTATGGAATATTGCTACTGATGCAGTAATTAATAGGCATTTAGTAAAAGATGGCTTACCTAAAGTTGATAACATTGTTTATAAAGAAGATGCTTTAAATTACGATGCTGAAGAATTATATAATAAGTTACTTAAAGAAAAACAAGATAAAGAGCAACAAGGCAATCAAGGAAATAACCAACAACAAAGTAATCAAGATTTACAAAATGACCAAGCACAAAACAATCAAGGACAGGGACAAAATTCTCAAAATGAAGATAGTTCAACTAAAAGACAAAAACAAGAGGACAACAATAGTCAACAAGGACATAATTCTAAAAATGATGACAATAATTCTCAAGACAATAATCAAATTAATGGGAGTCAGCAACAGCAAAGTAATCATGATTCACAAAATGGGCAAGGACAAAACGGGAATAATAGTCAAAATACTGGTGAACAAAATAAAAATAGCCAATCTAACAACAGCAGTCAAGGTGATAGCCAAGTTGGACACGATGAACACACTATGTGGGAAAATGCTGTAAAAGAATATGAAAAAGAACAAACGCAACATTCATTAAATAATGATTATAAAGGAAAAAATTCACTTATAGATAAAGTTAAAGATAAATTTAAAAAACAAAGCGAAAATAATGGGAAAGAGCAAGAAAGCAAAAAAGAAAAAGATACTAATGAAAGTAATAAAAATGGTGAAAAACAAAATCAAAATTTTGACAGCAACAAAAAACAAGATAGTCAAAATTTAGGTAAAGATGGAATTCAGCAATATGTTAGTGAAAAAGAAGTTTTTAAACAAAATGAAGAAATGAAAATTAAATATGCCGAAGAAGTTATGAATAAATTATCAAGTGAATCCCGTGGCTTTGGGGCAGGGGGACAACTTGCTACCTTTAAAGATATCGGGAAAGCGAACAAAGCAGTTTTAAACTGGAAAAAAGTTTTAAAACAAACACTTGAAAAAGAAGACGAGGCTTGGGGACACAGATTTTCGGATAAAGGCAATAATTATGCAGCAAGAATTGAAGATGTTGAATATGATGAAATGCCAGAAACTGAAATTATACTTGATGTTAGTGGTTCAGTAAGCGAAGACTTATTGAGAAATTTTTTAAGGCAAGTAAAAACAATTTTAAAAGAATCACAAATTAAGGTGGGTACATTTTCGAATGATTTTCACGGATTTCAAGTTGTAAAAAAAGACGAAGATATAGATAAATTAGTATTTAAAATTGGAGGGGGCACTAATTTTAATGCAGCAAGTAAGGCATTTACAAAGCGAAAAGATGTTAATAAAATATGTTTTACAGATGGGCAGGACGACGGGGATGCCGGCATAGTTGATAAACGCAAAGATATTATTTGGATAACATTTGAAAATGCAAACTTTAAACCTGATAATGGCAAAGTTATCTATGTGCCTAAATCTGAATTAATGTTAACACATAAAAATGCACAAATTAACTTTGAAAAATAAGAACTAATGAAAGATATTATATAAAAAGTTTTGAAACATTTTAATTAAAAAACTAGTCTTTAATTAAGTCTAGTTTTTTTTAACAAAATTATCTATAATAATGAAAAAATATTTTTTATGAAAAGTTAAAATTTAATCTTATAAATATTGCTTATAAAAATTTAAATCTAAATAATGATGTAAAAATGAAATAACAAATTAATTTTAAAAATTTTTTTTAACATCTAACTATTTTTGATTTAAAAAAACTGATAAAAGCAACGCGTTCTTATCAGTTTCACTTGGCGGGAGTAGAGTACCTGAATTTGAACCTTTTGATAAAATAACAAATGCCAACACTGAAAAAGGAGAGTTTGAAACCAAAAACGACGAAACTGCAACTGCAAATGAGAATGTTGAAACCCAAAACAAGAAAAAGGGAAGATCCAAAACAAAAAGCAAAGCAACCCCACCACCACTCAAAAATTTTCAAACCACATCAAGTTCATCGACTATATCCCAACCCACGAGATCATTACATATAGTCACTTATTTGCCTATGGATTTTACGTGGAGTAAAGTAAGATGAAAATATGGATAATTAATCAAAAAAATGATATGCTTGTTTTATAATGATGATTAGAAGATAGTTTAAATAAAAATTAGCAAAAAAACATATTATTATCAATAAATTGTTATTATTTAGTAGAAAATTTGAAAGTAAAAATGGGGAAACTTCAACATTTATTAATGTCGGAGCAGATTATCTAGCCTTCAAAAAACAAAGTGATAATTAAAAAAGAATAATTATGTTTGATATTTATATGGATAACGAATTACCAAATTGCTTGCAATATGATTTTGGTCTATGAAAATTGAAAAGAGTAAATGCACAACTTATCTTATTAACAGGAGTGTAGATTCACTAATAGTCGGTTTAATTAATTCGCCGATTATGACATGAAAAAATATATTTTATATTAAATAATTTTGCTTAAACATATACGCAAAATTAAAAAATGTGCTATAATGCTATTAATAATAAAGGAAAAAAGAATAAATGGCTGCTAATTGTAAGATATATACGCCACAAAAGGTAGTTAAAGAAATGCTATCATTATGTGGATATAAGGGTAAGAAAATTTTAAAAAAATACGTTGTTGACAATAGCTGTGGAAAGTCTGCAATATTGAGCGAAATAGTTGAAGAATATATAAAGACTTCAAAAAAGCAAAAATTATCAAATGAAGAAATAAAAAATGATCTAGAAACATACATACATGGTTTTGATTTGGATCAAGATGCAATAGAATTTAGTAAAAAGCATTTACAAGAGATAGCAGATAAAAATGGCCTAGAGGAAATTAAATGGAATTTACGATTAGTGAATTACTTAGAACACGAAGAACAGAGTAAATATGATTACATTATTGGGAATCCTCCATATATAAGCTATTATGATATGAAAGAAGAAGATAGACAAAAATTAAAAGTGTTTGATTCGTGTCAGTTCGGGAAATTTGATTATTATTATGCATTTATTGAAAAGGCCATAAAAACAATGAAAGATAAAGCTTCTATGGTATATATAGTTCCAAATAGTTTTCTTAAAAATAATTCAGGCAAAATTTTACGTGAAATGATAAAGCCTAAATTAACAGCAATTGTTGATTTTTCAGGATTAAAAGTTTTTGATGATGCATCAGTTTCTACCTGTATTATTAAATTAATAAACAAACAATCCAAAAAGTTCATTTATTCACTTAAATATAATAACGAGATTAAGCAAATAGAAAAATCAGAAGTTAGTGATAAATATTCTTTTAACTCTAGTCAAACTATTAAAGGTATAAAATTTGGGGATTATTTTAATGTTTTTAGTTCTGTTGCAACTTTATTAAATAAGGCTTTTGTATTAGATAAAAATAAAGATAAAGAAATTAATTATAAAGAAAAAGCCATAAGAAAAGCTGCGAGTCCTAAAATATTGTCAAAAAGTAAGGAACAATTTATAATTTTCCCATATTCTTATGATAGGAATGGAGAGTTAATTAAATTTTCAGAGGAAGATTTTAAGGAACAAAATCCAACAGCTTATTACCATTTGCTTAAGTTTAAAGAAGATTTATTAAAAACGGACAAAGATGTAAATTCAAAATTTTTTGAATTCGGAAGATCACAAGCTTTAAAAAAACTAAACAAAAAAAAGTTATTAGTTTCAACTTTAGTTACCAAAGAAGTGAATGTTTATTTTCTTGACAAAAAAACAATTCCTTATTCAGGATTAGTTATAACACAAAAAAAAGAAGGTTTTGGATTGGAAAAAGCAAAAGAAATTTTAGAATCTGATGAATTTTTAAAGTATATTGAAAATATAGCAGTAAGTGCTAATGGTGTTACAAAAAGAATTTCATCAAAAGATATAGAAAATTTTAAGTGGGAGGAAATTTAATGGGGCAAATTGCTTTTAATGTAGATGCAAATACGGCTAGATTAATTGGTCGAGAAAATGTTTCAAAATTAGAAGGAGCAATTCTTGAATTGGTAAAGAATACATATGATGCCGATTCTGATTATTGTTTTATATATTATGAAAAGTCAACAAATAGAGTTATTATTGGGGATAATGGCTCAGGCATGAAAAAAGAAACAATCATAAATAATTGGATGACCATAGGCAGATCATCTAAAAATCAAGAATTTATAACAGAGAAGGGTAGGGTTCAAACGGGTGCAAAAGGAATTGGTCGTTTTGCATTAGACAGAATTGGCGACAGATGTAAAATGTTTACAAAAACTAAAGATGAAAACTCCGCATTGTTATGGGAAGTTGATTGGTCAGTATTTAATTTTGGTAAATCAATTACTGAGGTTTATGCAAACTTAAATCAATATGAAGGAAGTTCAATTAATTTTCTTTCAGGAATAAAAAATAAAAATATTATTGAATTTATAGAGAAATATCAAAGTAATAGTGGAACTATTTTTGTTATAGAAAACTTAAGAGATAATTGGAATCAAGATAGTATTAATAATATAAAAGGTATATTGACAACTCTTTTGCCATATGATTTGTCCAATATATTTTCAATTAATTTTTTTGAAGAAGAAACAAATATTGAAGAGTCTTTTATTAATACTAATAAGGACAATTCAAGTTATGATTATAAAATATCTTTTGATGTGGATAATAACGGTGTCGGCAAAATATTAATACATAGAAATGAGTTTGATTTTAAAGATGATTTTAAAGAGGTTTTAAAAGGTGCAGGGTTTACTGAGGAAGATGAAAAACTTTTTAATGGAAAAATGAAAACAGTAGATGTAAATTTGTCTAATAATGGTGTATATACTATAGGTTCATTTTCTGGAATTTTATATTTTAATAAAAATGGGGTATCAAAAAAAGATCAGAAAAAGTTTTATTATAAAGAAATCGTCAGGCAGTCAAACAAAATTTTAAATGGTATCAAATTATACAGAGATAATTTTAAAGTTAGACCATATGGAGATTTTGGCACTTCATTATATGATTGGTTGCAATTGTCTGTAAGAAAAAATATGTCTCCAGCAGCTATTACACATACAAGTGGAAAATGGAGAGTTAATAGTGATCAAATTTCAGGGTGTATTTTTATTTCTAGAAAAAATGTTACATTATATGATCAATCAAACAGAGAAAGTTTGGTAGAGAATGATGATTTTAAAAGATTTAAAGATTTTATTATTTTTGCCATACATTGCTTTGAAGATGATAGACAGTATGTTTTTAGAAAATTAAATGAATTTTATGCAACTAAAAATGCCATATTCGATACCGAGGAAAAAATAAGACATGCCGCAACAGTAAAATCTAAAGATATAAAATTTGAAGCTAGTGTAGTACAGCAAGTAATTGATAAAAAAGATGAAGAAATACAATTTTTGGAAGATGAAAACAAAATTTTAAGGGCGTTGGCCACAACTGGTATAATTACAAATACATATATACATGAGATAAAAGCATTAACTGATCAATTGGGTTTGCAAATTGCTACTGCAAGAGATCTAATTTTGGATGATTCTAACAAAGATGATATATTAAAGAGAGTGGATAAAGCAAAAAACATA
The DNA here is from genome assembly GCA_944372675.1 of uncultured Clostridia bacterium. Lineage (GTDB taxonomy): Bacteria > Bacillota > Clostridia > Christensenellales > UBA1242 > CAKVOD01. The sequence continues at coordinate 9,630 of CALVZW010000019.1, read as the reverse complement.
TCAGATAAATTTAGTTCATGGTTTCAAGTAACTATAGATTCTGTAAAACAAGATAAAAGGAAAATGAAAAAAATTGCTTTAAATGAGTGCATAGCCACAACCACAAAATCGTGGTCAGAAGTTTTGCAAAGTAAAAATATAAATATTGTATCTAATTTAGAAGACATTACATATAAATGTTTTGCAAATCAAATAGAAATTATAATCCATAATTTGATCGCAAATAGCGTTACAGCTTTTGAAAAACAAAGAAAACCATTAAATAATATTAATATAAAACTAATAAGTAATGATGAATTTGTTGAGATACAATATTATGACGATGGACCAGGTTTGTGTAAAAGATACAAACAGAACCCATATTTGATACTTGATGCATTAGAATCTGACAAAAGAGATGAAAATGGTGATTTAATCGGAACAGGTATGGGAATGTGGATTATAAATAAAACTGTGAAAGAATATAATGGTACTATAAATTTGGATAAAAATAGAGAATCCAAAGAAGGATTCTATATTGATATAAGATTAAAATAGGTGAAAAAGATGATAAATGTTGGTTTTATTGATGATGAATTAAATTCTTTTGAAGATTATAAAATTAGATTAAAAAGACATGATATTAATTTGATATTTAATGAAAGCTGCGAAACTTTTGAAGACATAAAAAATTGGATCCTTTTTAATGGATTAAAACTTGTTTTAATTGATTATAAATTATCTTTAAAATTTAACTTTACTGGAACAGAACTTGTCTATTATTTAAATAATGAGTTACCAGATCTTGTATGTATTATTTTGACGAGTTTTATTAATGATTCTATTAATGAGAATCTAGTCACTCAAAATTTAATATGGGATAAAAAAATATTAAATAATGATCTTACAAGTTTGAAACTATCGTTTGAACAAAATGCATGTGTGTTTGACAATAGAATAAATAGGAGAAAGAAAGAGTTTGAGTTTTTAATCAAAAAAAAGAACAACAATGAATTGGATAAAGAAGATGAGGATAAATTTATTAACCTCTATAATATTTTAAGATCTTATAATGAGGTAGATGAATTACCTGTAGAGTTCTTAAAAACAGAAGCTGAGAAGAAAATAGATAGACTATTGGAAGCATTGGATAAATTGCTAAAGGATTAAAATAAATGAATGTACATGAAGAAAAATTTATTAGATCGGAAAATGTTGGAAAACAAAATAATTATGAAAACTATAGACAAATATTGAGAAAAGATTTTAAAAAAACTTGTGGATATTGTGGGAAATTAGAAAAAGTTACAAAAAATAAATTTGAAATTGATCACCTGGTTCCCATTCGTTTAGATCCCGAACGAGAGTGCGATTACAATAATTTGATTTATTGTTGTTTTAATTGTAACAGGAAGAAAGGTGGTAAATTTCCTACAGAAGATAAAAATCTCTTAAACGACGGAGAAAAGGGTTTGATTGATCCTTTATCTGATGAATATAACAAACATTTGCAAAGAACAATGGAAGGAGACATTATAGGCGTTACAAACTTAGGAAAATATGTTTGTAGCAGAATTTTTAAGTTTGATGTAAGACCAATTCGACAAATTTGGAAGGCTGGCGAACTTTATAAAAAGAAACAAAAACTAGAAGAAAAATTAAAAAGTATAGAAAAAGATTCGAGTAAATTAAGAGAATATTTAAATATAAACAAAGCTTTGGATGAGCTTTATGATTATTTTTTTGAGAAATCAGAATAATTATTTGATATAATTTCAATTGTTTTAATAACGATTTGGTTAATTTCAGTAGAATGCAGTCACCTATTGATAGGTAAAGGTTAAAGTATTCGCGCCATTTGTTCTTTGAAAAATCTTTGGTGAATTTCTTTTCAAGTTCTATAATTTTTGTCAGTTGAAGTTCATATTCAGCTGACATTTTTTGTTCATAATACTTTTCTTTAACAAATTCTATAAGAGTTTCATTTTTCATAAGCCCTCCAAGTGTTGAATGTGTTTTAACTCTTATAAAAATATTTTGCAAGTCATTTGACAAAGTTTTTAAAATTATGGAAAACTAAGTGCATCTCTATTTTCGATAGGGGGAAGGGGACTTAGTGGAAACACTTTAGGTTTTTTATGAAATAAAATAAGTTAAATAAGACTAATAAGATTTAAAGGCAAATAAAAAGTTATATGTTGTAGTGAATTAGTTGGTAAAACAATGCCATATTTTACAAGAAAAGCACATGCTAAGGTTGCATTTTGAAAATTTTTATTTAAAAACATATTAAAAGTATACCAAATTTAAGATTTTTATGTTATAATAAAAAAGTATTATATTTAACTTAAAAATTAAATTAATTGATAAAAATAACACGGTTGTTTGAGGAGTTTATAATGCCAACATTAAATTGGATTGGAAAGGAAAAAGTTTTAAATCATCATCAAGAAGTGCCTTTTTTAACACTTGATAAAAAATACACACATAATTCGCAAGATTCAGATAATTTAATCATACATGGTGATAATTTGTTAGCATTAAAGTCATTACTCCCGAGATATGGAGGGAGAATTGGTTGTATTTACATTGATCCACCATATAATACTGGCACGCCAGAGGGGAAATGGGTTTTTAGCGATAATGTCAATGATCCTCGAATAAAAAAATGGCTAGGAGAGGTTGTTGGGGCAGAGGGTGAAGATCTATCTCGTCACGATAAATGGCTCTGCATGATGTATCCTAGATTGAATATTTTACATTCCTTATTATCAAAAAATGGAAGAATATTTATATCTATTGACGAAAATGAGTTGTATAATTTAAAAGGTATATGTGATGAAATATTTGGATCTTCATGTTTTGTAGGACAATATATGTGGTATAAATCTGCAACTCCACCGAATTTATCATATAAAATTAAGAAAAATTTAGAATATATTTTATGCTATGAAAAAGAAAAAAACAACATTAGATATACTGGAATAAAGAAAAGTAGCCCTAGTGATGATCCTTTTACAAAACCACAAAATTCATATAAGATACTATCATTTCCTCCTAAAACAATTCATTTTAAAGGTAAAGATCAAATAATTAAAGCAGGGGTTTATGGAACAAAAAAATTTCCAAATAAATTATTAGATGATTTGATAATTAAGGGAGGTCTTAATCAAAACACTGTGCGTTTTGAAAATAGATTTATTTGGGTGCAGGACACTCTTGATAAGAATATTAATGATAATATAAGAATTAATTTATCAAATAAATTAGTTTTATCTTATAAAAGAAATGAGTATAAGAATGAGGTTCCTCCTAATTTAATAGATGACACAGTTGGTGTCTCGACAACTGAAGAAGCTGGGAAAGAATTGACCAAAATGTTTGGTAAAAAAATTTTTGATTATCCAAAGGATGTTTCTTTAATAGAATATTTATTAAAATTTGTAAATAATAAAAATGCACTGATATTAGATTCATTTGCCGGTAGTGGAACAACGGCTCACGCAGTTTTAAATCTTAATAAACAAGATGGAGGGAATAGAAAATTTATTTTAGTTGAGATGATGGATTATGCAGACACAATAACAGCGGAAAGAGTTAAGCGTGTAATTAATGGCTATGGTGAAGGTAAAGATAAAGTAGATGGTACTGGTGGTGATTTTACATATTATGAACTTGGAAAGCCAATGTTTAAAGATAACAAAAATTTAAATGAGGATTTGCCAGTAGAAGAAATTAGAAATTACATTTATTATATGGAAACAAAGCTTCCAGTTGAAACACAAAAAATAGATAACAAATACTTCCTAGGCAAACATAATGACACTGCTTTTTACTTTTATTATGAGAGAAATCAGTCAACAACTTTAAATTATGACTTTCTTGCTACTATTAAAACTAAAGCGTCTAATTATGTTATTTATGCTGATACTTGTGTGTTATCGCAGGATATGTTAAACAAAAATGGAATTTTGTTTAAAAAAATACCAAGAGATATTAATAAGTTATAGGAGATGAGATGGAATTAAAGAAATTTCAAATAAAAGTTTTACAGGATTTAAATAGATATTGCGAGTTATTAAACGAGACTAATAGTGTTGTTTCTGCTTACAGCAATTTTTGGTTAGAAAAAAATATTGTTGTTGGTTTTGGTGGGCTACCTGCTTATAATAATACTATTTATAATACTCCACATGTTTGTTTTAAAGTGCCAACTGGTGGAGGGAAAACATTTTTAGCAGTAAGTTCTTTAAGAATTTTATTTAATAATTTCCCCACAAAAAAGGCGAAAGTTGTTGTCTGGTTAGTTCCTAGTGAAGCAATTTTAACACAAACTTTAGAAAATTTGTCAAACCCAAATCATCCGTATAGGCAAAAAATAGAAGCTGATTTTAACGGCAGAGTTCAGGTTTATTCTAAACAGCAGGCACTTGATGGACAACAGTTTAATATAACTACTGTAAATGAACAACTTTCTATTATTGTTATGAGTTTTGATAGTTTGAGAATTAGAAATAAAGATGGAAGAAAAGTATATCAAGAAAATGGAAATTTGCAATCATTTCTATCTTATAACCCAACTCCTGAAACAAAGGTTGAGAATATTGATGATACGGCATTAATTCAAGTTTTAAATCAGCTTTCACCAGTGATAATTGTGGATGAAAGTCATCATACTAGCGGAGAGTTAAGTATAGAAATGTTAAGAAATCTAAATCCTAGTTTTATTCTTGACCTTACTGCTACGCCAAGAAAAAACAGCAATATAATTTCATATGTAGATGCAGCTCAACTTAAAGCAGAAAATATGGTAAAACTTCCTGTAATTGTGTATAATAGGCCATCACAAGATGAAGTTATTGCAGATGCTATTAGTTTAAGAGATAGACTTGATGATTTAGCTCAAACTAATTCAAATAATTATATTCGTCCAATAGTCCTGTTTCAAGCTCAACCGAAGCAAGGAGAAAATAAGGAAACTTTTGAAAAATTAAAAGAGAGACTCGTAAACTTAGGTATTCCAGAAGAAGAAATAGCCATAAAAACTGCAGAAATAAATGAAATTAAGAATATTGATTTATTAAGTAGAGATTGTAAAATTAAATATATCATTACAATAAATGCTTTGAAAGAGGGTTGGGATTGTCCATATGCTTATATTTTGGCAACACTAGCAAACAAAACTTCAACGGTGGATGTTGAACAAATTTTAGGTAGGGTTCTAAGATTACCATATACACAGCAAAATAATAGTAAGTTTTTAAATTTATCTTATGTCCTTACATGTTCTAATGATTTTAATACTACTATTCAAAAGGTTGTAGCAGGGCTTAATAATGCTGGTTTTAGTGAACATGATTATAGAATTGCAAGTAATGAATTACCATCTATACAATCGCAGCAACATACAACACAAACATCCTTAATAAATGAAGATGAAGAATGTTTGCAATTTGATACAAGTTTGGTTAAATCTATCATTGAAGAACGAAAAAATATAAATAATGGGATTGATAATACAATTTCATCTATGCTAGTAAGTGCAGAAGAAAAAAGTAATAACTATGATGATGCAATTAAATCAACAATAAACAATGTTTTTGAAGACCTACCAATGGAGGTTAAAAGTAAAGTGCAAACTTATCCAGTGAATGAAAATTTCAAAGATGAAGCAATGAAATTAAAGTTGCCACAATTTTTTATTAAACCAAAAGAAAACTTATTCACATTGGCTAATCAAGACTACAGAGAGCTTTTAACTAGGGATGTTTTATTAGACGGATTTACTCTTAAAGATAAAAGTACAGAAATTGATTTTAGTCTAGCGACGGAAGGAGTTGTTGAAGTTGATGTTAATAAAAACGAAAGTCCTAAATATAGAAGACTTAATGAAACCGAAAATGCATATTTTAAGGAGATGTTTAAATTTCTACCACCAGAAAGTCGAGTAAAAAACTGTAAATATTTAATAAAACAACAATTGGAAAAATTTAACTATATAGCTAGTAATGATTTATCTTTATATATAGATAGAATCGTTGACAACATGGACAGTGACACTTTACTTGCCCTTCAAAAGAATGTTTATGGATTTACAAACAAAATTAAGTATAAGATTGTTTCTTTACAAGAGGAATATCAAAAATCTCAATTTAAGACTTGGTTAGAATTGGGGAAAATTGAATGCTTGCCATCTTTTAATTTTAAACAAGAAATAATACCTGTTAAACCATTTAATCTTTTATCTAAATCGTTATATGTGACAGAAGAATCTATGAATGATTTTGAACTAAAAGTCATTGAAAAAGTTTCTTCGCTTCCAAATGTGAAATGGTGGCATAGAAATATGGATAGGATCGAATTCTACATAAATGGATTTATAAACCATTATCCAGATTTTATTGTCTATACTAATAGTGGCAAGATTGTATTAATTGAAACTAAGGGGTTATATTTAGCTTCAAATGACGATAGTAAAGACAAGGCAGAGCTTGGTAAGATATGGCAGGCACAAGCAGGAAATAATTATAGGTATTATATGGTAAGTTCTGAAAATATTCCAAATAATCCAGATGCTATAAGTTTAGAAGAATTTATTAAAATTATGAGAGCTTTGTAGTAATTTATTTCTTATAAAGGTTTACGCTTTGTAAGCCTTTTTTGTGCATAATTGTAGGAAGAAATTTAAGAGGGCATTGGAAAGATAGCAAATACTTGCTAAAATTTTATGCTGGAACTAATCAATATTTAAAAATTTTGGGAATAAAGGAAATTTAACAAAAAACTCATTACCTCTCTTTTTGAGATAAAAAAAAGGAAAAATTGACTGGTCACGCTGTGCGGTGTGGCCTTTTTTTGTGCAACAAAATGCGGAAAAGAGGAGTGACGGGAATAAAAAGTTAAAATAATTTTATGGGGATGGTGAAAAGACTTATAAAATAAGGGTTTGATAGGTTTTGGGTGATTGGGAAGTGTGTTGAAGAATGGTGGCGGAGTTGTATAGAAGGGGTTGATTTTGGTTAAAATTGGGGAATTTTTATGCAACAAGAGTGCCTTATATAGAGAGGCATTTTTATTTTGAGTTAAGAAAGGTTATTGTTTTTGCCTTTATTTAAATAACGAAACGGGTAGTTTTGTTTTGTGTGAAGAGATTATAAGGAGAGCTAGGCTTGATTGTCAGAATAATAATTGACGAATAGAAAGTGTAAATATAAATGAAAATGTTTAGCGTAAATGGGGGGGCAAGCAATTAGTATGGCAAAAAAACAAGAAAGATATTTAGAATTTGTTCTTAATATTAAAGTTGATAGCGGAGTTGGGAAAATGTGGTAAAGCAGATTTAATATCTCTATCTTTATAAGCTTCATTATAGGCAAAAGTCCTAATAATTATATCTATTTAAATTTAACAAAAAAAGAGGGGGTGACGGCGAAAATGGGCGGTGTTTGGCGAGATAAAAGAGTAACGGAGAAAGTGTAAAGGGAAGAGGTGTTTTAAGAAAATTGGGCGAGTAAGGGGCATAGTGCAAAGTAAGCAAGTGGCTGTTGATTTTGGTTAGAAATTGGAGAAAATAGGTAAATTGATTGTTAAAATTATTGAAGCAGGAAAAGAGGTGGCTCAAAGTGCTGAAAATACGCAAAAAGCCAAGGAAATAAGGGCATATTTTGACGCACCACCTATTAGCGTTGACGCACTTTGCGCCACCTACATTTAGCCGAGAAGTGGGAAACCCACTTTCGCTTAAATTAGTTTAAAACAAGAAAAATTAAAATATTTAAATAAAAATTATTTAACTCATTGCCTCTCTAATTGTGATGAGGAGAATAATTATGAATGAACAAAATTTAAACAATGTGATTGATAGAGGTTCAAAGAAAGTGTTGAATGAACCACAAATTGAGATAGACGAAGAGGTCTATGCCGAGGCGGTTTCAAGATTGGTGGAGAAATTATTGGTAGGTTTAAGGCGTGGCGAGAGTATAAAAAGAATGACGCCCAGGAGTGTGTTTTCATATCAAAAGCCGAAGAAAAAATAAAGTAAAAAATTTTCAGATTTGTGCTGGACTTATGAAAAAGTTTGTGGTATGTGTTTGTGATGAAAGATACTCAAAAATAAAGTATTTGATTATAGGAGTAAAGATGAAGAAAATTGTAATTTATGCTAGATATTCTAGTGACAGGCAAACGGAGCAGTCAATCGAAGGACAACTTCGAGTGTGCCACGAGTATGCCGAGAGAAATGATTATGTGGTTGTTCACGAGTATATTGACAGGGCACTTTCAGGGACGACTGACAGAAGACCTGCTTTTTTGCAGATGATTGAGGACAGCAAGAAAAAAGAGTTTGAGTATGTGCTGGGGTATCAGCTGGACAGGTTTGCGAGGAACAGGTATGACAGTGCGAACTACAAAATGAAGCTCAAAAAGAATGGGGTGAGAGTGCTGTCGGCAAGAGAGAATATTTCGGATGACGCCAGCGGAATTTTAATGGAAAGTGTGCTTGAAGGTATGGCGGAATATTATTCTGCCGAGCTCAGTCAAAAGGTTAAGCGTGGCGTACGTAAAAGTTTGATTAAGGGCTATTACACAGGTGGGCAGGTTACCTATGGCTACAAGGTTGAAGATAAACGCTGGAAAATAGATGAAGAGCATGCAGAGTTTGTTCGGCAGGCGTTTAATGAATATGCAATGGGCGAGAAGGCGACCGAAATTGCAGACCACTTAAACGCTCAGGGTTCAAGAACTACAACTGGCAAAAAGTGGAACGGCAATGCGATTTCCAAGATGCTACACAACCAAAGATATTTGGGCATAGAAACGTTTGGCGGTGAGATTTTCACCAATGTATTTCCGCCGATAGTTGAAGAAAAGTTGTGGCAAGTGGTGAATGGCATGATGAAACACTATCGCAGAAACTACAAAAAGGACAAATACGCCCCATACTTTTTGACGGGCAAAATCTTCTGTGGTTACTGCGGTGAAAGTGTGATTGCCGAGGCTGGTTCCAGCCATTTGGGAACAAGATATAAATACTACAAGTGTCGCACGAAAAAGGTTAAGGGTAAGTCATGTTTGCTTAGAAACTACCGCAAGCATGAGCTTGAACAACTTATCATTGATAAAACTAAAAAATACATTTTAATCCCAAGCAAAATTGAAGAGATTGCGCATATGGTTGTGGACAGATATAACTCCGAGATTTCAAACAATGTTGTGCTTAAATGCCTTGAAAAGGAACTCCGGCAGATAAACAATAAAATTAACAGCCTTGTGAAGAATATGGAACAGGGCATAGTTTCGCTCACCCTTCGTGAAACGCTTTACAAACTTGAAAATGACAGGGCGGATATTCAACTTAAAATTGCCGAAGAGAAGAGCAAGTTTGATAAGCCACTAAACTTTGAAGATGTCAAAAATTTTATATCACTGTTTGCCAGCAAAGACTATGACGACGTGTTTGAACGCAATGAGTTTTTCAACCGATTTATTAAAAGGGTGCTTTTGTTCAATGATAAAATTATTGTGATTATGCGTGGTAGCAAAGGTGCAGACAACGAACTTGCCATAAATAATGACGAACTTTACGCAAAAAGAATTTTAGAAAAATTTGAGAAAAAAGAAACAAGTGAAAATAATTTTGAAAATAAAAAT
>CALVZW010000018.1 GCA_944372675.1 uncultured Clostridia bacterium | reverse complement strand
GATACTTCATCAACAAATGAAGCAGAAGAAATACCTTTTACACCAGTTGGTAGATATGTAAATCCTGCTTTTGCATCCGTTTTTGCTAATTTAGATATCGAAGATGGAAAGGAAGAAATAAAAGTAATTTTGCAAGATTTAGTTAAATATAATGATTTTCTTAAGAATTACAACAATTTAGATAAGCAATCAAAAGAAGTAAAAGACGAGATATTATATAATTATCTAGGTATAAATGCACATTTGTCAAAGTTAGACGATGTTGAAGAAAAGATTGAAAACATTGAAAAATTTATTGACCTTAACAAAGAATTTGTTGCAGATAATCTTTCAAATTTAACTGTAGAATTAGAAAACTTAATACAAAATACTGTTAAAACCAAAGACTTTTTAAACAAAACTCGTAGTATTTATAAAGGTATAATTGAAAGTAAAAAAGAAAAGATTGCTCAACCTGAAGAATTTTACCTTACACAAGCAATTAAAGCGCATTTTAAAGCAGTTGAAGATGCACTTTGGACACAAACAACTCCAACTTCTGCTAACACATCATTTGGATTAATGGAAAAAGAACCTGAAGACAAAACTTCTAATGAAAATTCAAACCCTGAAAATCCAACTGAAATTGTTGAAGACCCTGATACTAAACCTGTTGAAGAAAAAACTGAAGATTTAAATGAAGTGCAAGAAGTAGTAGATGCAGTTATTGCTCATTTTGAATCTGTTGATAAAGCAATTAAAGAGCAAGAAGTAGTAGATGCGGTTGTAAAATATTTTGATATGGTTAACAAAGAAATTGAAGAACAAAAAATTGTAGATGCAATTAAATACCACTTTAATTCGGTTGACAAATCAATAGAAGAACAAAAGATGACTGATGCACTTACTGGACATTTTAATATGGTTGATAAGCAAATTTATCAACAACCTGTAATGCTCCCTGAATTTGAAACTATTGATTTAGATGAAAACGAACAAAAACAAAACAAACAAATTCAAAGTAGTCTTGATCAATTTATTACTGGTGGAGTTGCTGTTGTTAAGAATGAAGATAACGGTTTAAAATCAACAAAAATTATCAAAGAATTTAGTGAAAGCAAGGGTACATTTGGACATAAATCAACTGCGCAAATTAGAGCAGATGTTGAAAAATATTTAGTAAAATACACTGCAAAAGCACTTTCTGAAAAAAGTTTACAAGATAAAAAGGCAGTTGGAAAAGTTGATGTAAAAAACAAATTTGCATTAAATAAAGCACAAAGAATTGCTGGAGTTCAAACATCTATTGAAAGTATATTTAACAATAGTATGGGTAAGGATAAACAAGCAAGCGAAACTGCAAACAATGTAATACTAAAAGCAATACATTCAAAAGATGAAATTGAAAAAGTTGAAGGCGAAACAGTTAATAATTTAAGATTGCTTATTGCTAACGAATCTAATAAAATTATTGAAACTTACACAAGAATGGTTGAAGATAAAAATCTTAGTGAAGCAGATGCTGAGTTACTTGAAAGATGGCAAAATTGTCGTACTACTGCAAGTTTTATTAATCATTATGCAAATGTCATTGCTCGTCAAGTTGAAGTGGCTAAAGAAATTAATAATGAAAAGAATAGTGTTGCAGAAAGTGTAATAAACGATGACGACCTTATGGCAAGTAAGAAAATCAAATATGGAATTGCATTAAAAAATAAAGTTAAACAAATTACAAGAATTGCTTCTGGTAAAGTTTCAATTATTGAACATATAAGAGAAAAGGGCAGTCAATATTTTGCTTTAGGTGATGGAAGATTTGTTCAAAGATTTGAAAGCGGTGATAAACATAGTACAAAATGCTTCAAAATTTTTGAAAGCGTTGCAAAGGGAACAAATGACGCACATATAACGGAAAAGAAAATTTATTCAGAACAAAATTTGTATTATGAACAAAATCTAATTGAAGCAATGCAAATAATTTTTGACCGTAAAAATATTGACCATGCTGTAGCATTAGGTGGCTATGTTGGCAGTATTGTTTCAAAAGATGTAAATGAACAGAATGTAGTGCTTGATTTAAGTAGACAAGAAAAATTTGAAAAGGACATTAAAAAGGAGTAGGAGGTGTTTAAATGGAAAATACTGCATTTGATGTAAATGACCCTAAAATTATTGAACTTAGTTTTCATGTTTTAGAAACAATTATTTTAAAAACAGAAGAAAAAAAATTGGCTGAAGTTTTAAAAATTGCTAAAATTATGAATGAAACTGCACAAATAGGGGATTATCCTGAAGAACTTAAATTTGCTTATAGCGATGCTTTGACAAAATTAGGGACTTTAAATGATGATTTACTTAAAGATTTAAGAGATATGTTAAAATCTGATGAGTAATTATTAAAATCTATAAAAACACTCATAAAGCACATTCTTTATGAGTGTTTTTATAAAAAATACAATAACATATATAATATATTTGATAAATAATCACTTTTATGGTAAAATATCTTAAGAGGTTATTATGTTTATAAAAAATGACGAGAACAGTAATGCAATGAGATTTATTACAGCCTATAATACTATAGATAATGCATTAAGGTCAATTTACAATTTTAAAAGAAGTATGAGTTATTCTGACATAATACGAAGGTCAGCATCATTAAATTATGTTGTACGCAAATATGAAGATAAATTGGTTGATTATGGTAGATTAAGAAATGCAATAGTCCATAGCAGTTATGAAGATGTAATAATTGCTGAACCGCATAAAGATGTGTTGGAAGAATTTGAAAAAATTGCAAATTTATTAAGTACTCCACCAAAAGCATTGCCAGCCATTGCATCACGAGATGTTAAAACAATGGAGGCAAGCACTAATTTGGCAAATGTTTTTAAACTCATTTATCAAAAAGGATATAAAAACATACCAATTTATGAAAATGATGCACTCATTGGTGTTGCGAATGCAGGCAAACTTGCCGAAATAGTTGGAAGAATTTTAGCAAGTGGCGAAAATTTAGATGAATTTATGCAAAACACCAATATTGGCGAAGTTTTAATGGATGCGGTCGACGATAATTATTATGTAATTGTTAGTAGCAATGTAACTGTTGAACAGGTTATGGAGTTGTTTAATTCAAATCGTAAACTACTTGTTGTTTTAATAACACCTAAGGGAATTTTAACAGAAAGACCAATTGGTATTATTACTGTTGGTGATGTTGTTGATATGAATAGAATTTTAGATTTATACTGAGGTTAAATGATGAATGTTGATGAAATGATAATTTATGAAGATAATCATATTTTAGTAGTAGTAAAGCCACAAAATGTACCAAGTCAAGAAGATTCAAGCAAAGATAAAGATATGCTAAATATTCTTAAAGATTACATTAAAATAAGAGATAAAAAAGAAGGCAATGTTTATTTGGGGCTTGTTCACCGTTTAGATAGGCCAACAGGTGGAGTTATGGTATTTGCAAAAACAAGCAAAGCGGCATCAAGACTATCTGAACAAATGAAGAACGGTGGATTTGAAAAGAAATATATTGCAGTACTTTCTAACACTCCTAAAGAGAGAAAAGCGCATTTAATTCACTACTTAAAGAAGAACGAAATGGACAATGTGGTAAACATTGTACCAAGTTTAACAACTGGAGCAAAAAAAGCGGAATTAGATTACACTGTGCTAGACACTAAAGACGATTTGTGTTTAGTTTCAGTGCATTTGTTAACGGGTAGGGGGCATCAAATTAGAGTGCAAATGAATGCAATAAAATGTCCTGTTTTTGGCGACCAAAAATATGGCAATAACTCTGTAAAAAACAACTTAGCATTATGGGCATATAATTTGCAGTTTGAGCATCCAACTACAAAAGAAAAAATGAATTTTATTGTATTTCCACCAGAAGACTTATATCCATTTAATCTTTTTGATATTCCAATGTTTTTAAATTTAAAACAATCACCTATTGATTATTAGATAAAAATAACAAAAAATAGACTAATTTAGTCTTTTTTTATTTAAAGTGTATTTTTTAAATTGTTGTATATAATTAATTAATAAAACAAAAACAAAAAATCACACATAAAAACAAAAAAAATACTAAAATGCGACAAAATGAATGTGGTAAAATTTTTTTATGGAAAAAGCAAAAAAAATTTTACTTGCAAAAAAAATTGCAAAATACGCACTTTTTTTAGTGTCTATGATTGTTTTAAATTCAGCATCTTTAAATAGTAATTTACAACCATTTGGATTTGCTATGTTTTTTGCATTAATTTGGTGCAATCAAAATATAATTTTAATTTCAATTATTTATCTTTTGTCAAATTTAGTTTTAGGAATAACAGAAGTAAACTTAATTTGTTGTGCTTGCACAATTTTAATGTTTTTGTTTTTTTATTTTTTGCATTACAAATTAAGAAAACCGTTGAATATTTGGTTAATACTTGTATATGCGTTTTTAAGTCAAATTGCCTATATGTATTTTAATATTGATAGTGTTGATGGATTATTTTATTGTGTGGCATATATAGCAGTTGGTTTGATTTTTTTGCTTGCGACATTAATTTCATTTCAAGCGGTGTTACAAAAGAAATTTAAAAATTTTACCATTGAAGAATATGTTTGTACATTTTTGTTTTTTGCTATTTTTTCTTTGGGTTTGTCTTCTTTTGAAATTTTTAATATTAGCATTTTACAAATTGTTGCAATATTTGTTATGCTATTTTTGCGTAAAATATCAAAAACTTCAATGTTATTATGTGCAATATCTATGGGATTAGGAGCAAGTTTAAACTCGTTTTATACAGGCTACTTAATAATTTTTTGTAGTTATGCTATGATTATTTGGGTATTTTCCGACAAAAATCCTATTTTTATGATTTTAGGATTATTGTTTATTGATTTATTTATTGGATTGTATTTACAAGTTTTACCTATTTATTATTATCAATCATTACTTGCAGTTTTATTGCCTTGCATTGTCTTTTTATTGATACCAAAAAAATACATTAATTATTTTACTAGTTTTATTGCATCAGGACCAAAGACAAATCTTGTTGAAAATGTTGTAAATGTGGCATCAAAAAAAATGAATCGAAGATTGCTAGAAGTTTCAGAAATTTTTGATGAATTACAAAGTTTATTTAAATCAATGGGTAAAGGTAGTTTAAACGAAGATGAAATTGTTGATACGATTGCACAAGAAATTATTCAAAAAACTTGTCAAGATTGTAAAGATAAAAATCGTTGTTTAAGACTTAATAATAAAGAAACTATGAAATCACTAAAAAATTTAGTATTTTTAGGCTTAAAGAAAGGCAAATTAACTTTAATGGATGTTGAAGATAATTTTTCTAAAAATTGCATTAAACTTAATAGTATGATTCCGTATTTAAACGAATTAATTGCTGAATACAAAAAATATGAAAACAATATTAGTAAAGCAGATACAAGCAGAAATATTGTAGCAAGAAGTTTAGGGGGAGTAAGTGCAGTTTTACAAGATTTGGCATTTACTGTAACTGGGGATATTAAACTTGATTCGCAAAACGAAAAAGATTTGCAAGAAGAGTTAGCATATGAAGGCATTTTGTGTAGAGAAATTTTAATTTATGAAAAAGAATATGACACAAGCATAGCATTATTAATTAATAACAACAATTTATATAAAAATAAAATTACTAAAATTGTATCAAAAGTAATGAATATGCAAATGAATATTGTTTCTGTTTCAAGTAGTGAAACTGCCAATTTTAGTAATGTATTGTTAAAAATAAAACCTAAATTTGATATTGTTTATGGGCTTGCAAATAAAACTAAAGCAGGTAGTGAAAGTAGTGGGGATACTTATACTTTTAATAGACTTGATAACGACATATTTTTATTTGCTTTATGTGATGGTATGGGTAGTGGTAACAGTGCAAAAAAGGCAAGCGAACTAAGCATAGGAATAATTGAAAACCTTTATAAAGCAGGTTTTAAATCGGAAACGGTAATTGATTGTGCTAACAACTTTTTAACTATGGCATCAAGTGATGTTTTTACTGCTTTAGATGTTGGCGTATTAGATTTAAAAAATGGCATTTTAGATACTATTAAAATAGGGGGAGCATTAGGATTTATTAAACATCAAGATAACACTGAAATCATTGATGCAGGAGCATTGCCTTTAGGAATACTTGAAGAACTAAGACCAAGCATCTCAAAAACTGTTGTGTCGCACGGAGATAATATTATTTTAATGACTGATGGTGTGTTAGATGCTTTTGAAAATGAAGAAATTTTGAGAAATTTTATAAACAATATTGAAATAAAAAATCCGCAAACAATGGCAGATAAAATTTTAAACGAAGCAATACATTTAAACAATCAATCGCCTAATGATGATATGACTGTGTTTGTTGTAAGAGTGCTTGAAAAGAAAGACTAATAATTAAAAATTAATTTTTAAATAAAAATTATATTAAAACAGTTGTATTTTTAAATTAGTTATGGTATACTACTACTATCAATTTATTTATTAGGAGCAAATTATGAATATGGGTATATTTCAATTATTAGTAGCGAATTGGATTTCTACATCATTTCCAATCATACAAATTATTTTAGTCGCTTTAATAGCATTATGCGCTATTGCTCTTATAGTATTAGTTTTTTGTCAAGAATCAAATTCAAACGGATTAGGTTCTTTAGGTGGAGCAGAAAATAGTTTTTATTCACAAAACAAAGGTAATTCGCTTGAAGGTAGACTAAAAAAATGGACATATATATTAGCAGGTATAATATTTGTATTGACAGTGCTTTATTTTATTTCATTTACTATTTATCACGGTTAATTTAAAAAAACACACTTTTTAGGGTGTTTTTTTTATAAATAATATACTTTTAAAAATATTAGATAATAATTTTATTTTTAAAATTTATTATTTTTTTTTCTAAATTTGTAATTTTTACAATAAAAAACAAATTATTAAAAACATTTTTTATTAATTTTATTGCTTTTTGAACAAAATTTTAGTACAATATATAAAAGGAAAAAAATATGGATAAACAAAAAATTATTGAAATTTACAGAAAACAAAAAAAGAATGGCATATGTTCTGTTAATATGCTTGCAAATGCTGTGGCATTTGCGTGTGATTTAGATAGTGAAACAGCAATGTATCAAGTAAAATCTTTAATTGAAAATGGTGATTTAGTTGTTGACCTTAATTCAAAAAGTTTAAGCACTCCACAGGAAATGGGATTAGTACAAGGGGTTTTATCAAAAAATCCTAAAGGCTTTGGCTTTGTTTCTGCGGAAGGATTTAGTGAAGATATTTTCATTCCTGCTGTTTTTATGGGTAAAGCACTTTATGGCGACCGCGTACTCGTTGAAATTGTTGATGATAAATTTAATGAAGGTAAAAAATGCGGTATTATTCGTGCAGTAACTGGGCATACAACAAAAAATGTCGTTGGAACTATTGAAAAACATAGCAAAAAATTATATCTAGTTCCAGATGAAGCAGACAAATATCCTATGATTGAAATTCAACCTAATTTTACTCTTGATGCTTTGCCAAACGATAAGGTAGTTGTAAAAATACAAAGTTATGACGATAAATTACCAATTGGTGAAGTTGTTGAAATTTTAGGGGATAGTTATGATGCATCTACTCAAATAAAGGCAATTTTAAGGTCATATGATTTGTATGAACAATATCCAACAAGACAAGTAGATTATGCTAAAACAATAAAACAACAAGTTGAACCTGAGCAAATTAAAGGAAGATTAGACTTAAGAGACCAACTCATTTTTACTATTGACGGCGATGACGCAAAAGATTTTGATGACGCAATTTCTTTGTCAATTAATGAAGATGGTACTTATCATTTAGGCGTTCACATTGCAGATGTATCAGAATATGTAAAACCAAATTCAATATTAGCCGAAGAAGCATATGAAAGGGCAACAAGTAACTATTTCCCACGATTAGTTTTACCAATGCTTCCAACTGAGTTATCAAATGGGATATGTTCATTAAATCCGCATGTTGACAGATTAACTTTGTCTGCTTTTATGGATATTGACAAAAATGGTAAAGTATTGCATTTTGAAATGCATAAATCTGTTATCAACTCAAAAGAAAGAATGACATATAAAAACTTCCAAAAAATCTTGAATGGTGATAAAGAAATGTGCTTAAGATATCCACATTTAATTGAAATAGCAAAAAATATGGAAGCCTTAAGTGATATTTTATCAAAAAGTAGAGATAGAAGAGGTGAACTTGATTTTGATTTGCCTGAAACACAAATTATATTAGACGAAAATAACGAAGTAATTGATATTCAAGCATATCCTATTGAAAAATCAAATCAATTAATTGAAAGTTTTATGGTTGTAACTAACGAAGCAGTTGCGGAATTTATGGGCGAAGTAAAAATTCCAGCAATTTATAGAGTGCACAATATACCTGACCCTGAAAGACTTGCTTCGTTTAACAGATTTTTAGGACAATATGGGCTTGCAATAAAATGTGCAGGAAATGATTTTGCAGAAATTACACCAAAAGATTTTCAAAAATTATTGAAAGAAATTGAAGATAAGGAATATGGTGAAGTAGTTAGAAAAGTTGCATTAAGAAGCACTAAAAAGGCATATTATGATATTGAAGACTTAGGACACTTTGCACTTGCAAACAAACATTATTGTCATTTTACTTCTCCAATAAGAAGACTTCCTGACCTTATTATTCATACAATAATAAAGGAATATCTTGATGGTTCATTATCAAATGAAAGAAAAAAATATTGGGAACATTACACTGTTGAATTAGCAAGAAATTCTAGTGAAAAGGAAAGAAATGCGGACGAAGCAGAAAGAACTGTTAATGATTATTACAAATGTAAATATATGAGTAAATTCATTGGTGAAGAATTTGAAGGCAAGGTTAATGGTGTAACTGCTGATAAAATTTATGTTGAATTGCCTAATACAGTTGAAGGAGCAATTAAAATAGCCGATTTACCTTTCGACAATTATGTGTTAGATGAAGATTTGCATAGACTTGATGGCGAGCATATGTCATTTAAGTTAGGTGATGCCGTTAAAGTAAAGGTTTTAAGTGCCAATGAAATTGCAAGAGAAATTAATTTTGGACTTGTTAAAGATTTTGTCAAAGATTATTCAACAGTAAATATGGAAAGAGAACCTGTTATTAGAAAGAAAGTTTATGATACAAATGGTGAACCATATTTTATTGAACGAAGAAGTCGTGATGAAACTCGAAAAGAGTTTTATGAAAGAATAGGAATGGAAGACCCAAGAGAACAATCAAAAAATCGTAGACAAAACAGGGGTGAAAAGAAGTCTCAAAAAAAACATAGTGGCTACAAATGCGATTATAGAAAATATGATAATGGCAAAAAAAAAGATAACGAAATAAACAATCACAAGAAAAGACAATTTCAAGATAAATCTAAATTTTTAAAAAAGAATGTAAATAAAGATAAAGATGATGAAATGGAAATTTAGTGTTAAATTTTAATAATAAATATGTTAAAAATAATTCTTTCAATGTTACTAAAATCATAAGATAGTAAAAAATAGAAATAAATTTTCAAATTAAAACTAAAAGTACTAAAAATAACGAGAAATAACAAAAAATATAGATTTTTGTTAAAAAAAAACTAAAAATTTATAAAAGGGTATTGCAAAATTTATATTTTGTGATATAATACAGGTGTAGTGAATTGTGAAAATCATTGCAACAAACAAAAAGGCTTATTTTGAGTACGAAATAATAGATACTTTTGAGGCAGGCATTGTTTTGATGGGATGCGAAGTTAAATCTATTAGACAGGGGCATATAAGTTTAGCAAATAGTTTTATACAAGTTGTAAAGGGCGAAATGTGGTTAAAAAATTGTTACATTAAAACATATGACAAAACAACTTCATTTTGTCCTGACGAAAGACAAATGCGAAAACTTCTTATGTCAAAGAAAGAAATACTTAAAATAAGTTCGCAAGTAAGTGAAAAGGGCTTAAGCATTGTTCCATTAAAAGTTTACTTTAACAATAGAAACATTGTTAAATTGCAAATTGCAGTTGCAAGAGGCAAAAAACTTTATGACAAGCGTAAGTCAATTAAGGAAAGAGACCAAAAAAGAGAATTAGCAAGACAAGTTGAGCAATGAATTCACTCAAAATGGGGGCGACTTGGCTTCGACATACCAAATTTTGCGTGAAAAAGCGAGCCGAAGACCTTACTTCGTAAAAAAGGAAATTAAATATAAACGCAAATAAAAATGTTTCAGCACCTAATGGTGCAATGGCTTTAGCTGCTTAAGCAGTAAGTCTAGTTCAACTGCATATTTCGTTCGTGTGTTGTTTGGGCTTTAAATTAGAACGATAAATTAAGGTATGGTTGTAACTTAATTGAAATAACAACCTATAACAAGGCGAGGTTTGATTGTGGGCATTCCTTGTGGAATAAAGAAAACAATCTACGCTCGTAGAAAAGCACAGTAAAGTTGGTTTGGACGTGGGTTCAATTCCCACCGCTTCCACCAATGGTGGTAAATGAAGGAGAAAAATTATGGTAACAAATATTTTAGGAATTTCAGGTGATTTTTGGGGAGCATTTTTGAATGTCCTAGGTATTGTGGGGTTAATTTTGATAGCACTATTCATAGTTGTGTTTTTGGCAGATTGGATTTTGTCCACAATTGATGGTAGAGAAGGTATCTTCTTTAAAAAGAATAGAAATCAAGTAAACAATACTACAAATATTACCAATAATTATGGTGATAATTATTCAAAACCTCAAGAAAAAGAAGAAGTCGTTGAAACGCAAGAAAAGATTGAAACTGTTGAAGAACCCAAAGTTGAAAATGATGTAGACTTTGAAAAAGCAAGACAAGAAGAAATTGCTTTAGCACAAGAAAAATTTAATTTGGCACAAGAAGTTGAGGAAGAACCTGTTGAAGTTGCACCTGAAGAACCAAATTATGATGATATGATTGAAGAAATCAATAACACTGCTTTAAATGCTTATAACAAAGCAAAGAGTGAAGAATTTGCTAGAATGGTTCTTAGTGGCGAAGAAGAAAAACAAGTGCAAGAAGATGTTACAGAAACAACTGAAGATGAAGAAATTGAAGATTTTGAACAAGATGCTGAAGAAGAAGTAAACACTGAAGAAAACTTTGATGAAATTGAAGAAGTTGAAGAAGAACCAGAAACTACTGATGAAGTTGTTGAACAAGAAGAAATTGAAGAACAAGTAGAAGAAGTTGAACAACCAAAGGTTGAAGAAAACACTGATGCACAAAATGAAATTTTAAGAAGACTTGAAGAACAAATTAATGAACTAAAGCAACAACTAGAAGAACAACAAAGAGAAAATGAAGAGTTAAAGAGAATTGCCGAAGAAGAAAAAGCTCAATTAAATGCATTAATTGCAAAGAGAAACGGTGACGACGACGATGAAGGTAGAAAAATGATTGACTATGTCGGCAATCTTGATGAACTTGAAGCAAGACTTGAAATGCTAAAAGAAAGACTCAAGGCAAATGAAAAAGACTTGAGAATTAACAAAAAAGAATTTATTCCATTATCAAGAGTTAAGAAAACACTTGAAAGCGACAAGAAAAAGTTAAGAAGAAGAGAAGCAATTGTTGCTAAGAGAAAAGTATTGTTGTATGGTGTAAACAACTATGCGGATATTGATGAAGAAAAGGCAAAAGAGTTAAATGAAGAACTTGACTTGCTTGAAGGTTTAAGATTAAGTGTTGCTCATTGCGAAGAAGTAATGGAAGCAAACAAGGATAGATATCCAATATTGGAACATACAAACAAAATTTTAACTGAAACTAATGCACAAATTAAATCAGATATTGCTGACCTTGAAGAAGAAATTGAACAAGCGAAAGCATTACAATCTCAAGAAAATCAAGAAGATAATGAATAATAATTAAAAAACATTGTTAAATACACTTATTTAACAATGTTTTTTTTGTAATTTATTAATTGTAAATTTAATTTGCAGTTAAAAATAAAGTTAAAGTCTGTAAAAATTATTCGCTTACTTAAATTTAATACTATTGTTTTCTAATAAAAGCAATGCCCGTTTTTTATTAAGTCCGCCAGCATAACCAACTAATGCGTTATTTTTGCCCAAAACCCTATGACAAGGAATTATTATGCTAATTGGGTTGTGTGCTACTGCGTTACCAACTGCTTGTGCTGACATCTTTTTATTTCCGTTTGTTTTTGCAATTTCATTTGCTATTGTTCCATAAGTGGTTGTTTGACCATATGCAATTTTTTTTAGTAATTCCCATATTTGCATACGAAAAGGAGTATCATTTAGTTTTATTGGTATTAAATTAAAATTTGGTTGCTTACCTAAAAAATATAACGATAATTCCGCTTTTGTTTGTTGGAATATTTTTAAATTATCGTTTAAAATTGCATTGCTTAATAGACCAAAATTTTTTTGTTCTAAAAACCATAACCCTGTTAAAAAGTTGCCATCACTTTGTAGCACTATTTTACCTAATGGGGAATTGTAATAAGTATAAAACATTTTTCATCTCGCATTATTTTTATAGCAATAATAAGTTATTATTTAAAATATTATAAATGCTAATCAAATTCTTAATATATTTATTCATTTATTATTTTTATAATTTCTTTCATTTTTTTAATAGGAATAGGGCTAATTTGTTCATTGACATTTTTATCAATTCTTAAGACTTTTGCTTTAGTTGGTGTTTGATTTTTCCCAACTGGAACAAGGACAATATCATTAACTTTTAAATTAATTAAATTAGAAATATACCAATATTTATCACTTTTAAATAACCCATCTAATATTTCAACTTTAGCAATAGTAAAAAAATTGTTTATTTTAAAATCGCCACCGGCTAACGAATGAATCATATAATCACCTATTTAAATTTTCTTATAATTATTTTTTTTTAAATTGTAATTTTATTAATTATTATTTCAAATTAAATTATTTATACTTTAAAATAAAATTAAATTGTATTCATCAAAAATTATTTTTGCTAAGTCTTTTGGTGTTTCTTTACAACCAAGTAAAATCCATTGTTTTAAAAGCGATTTTAAACCACCAACAAAAAATGTAAATTTTAAAGTTTCATATTGCATATTTTGATTGTTAAAAAAACTATTACTTTTAAATAATCCATTGATTTCACTTAAAGTGTTTTGATTAATTAAAAAGTAAGTCCTATAAAAATTTTTATGAGCATAAAAAAAGTTACATAAATCTTCAAAATTATTTAATGTGCAGTTTTCATTTAAATTAAAAATTTTTAAAAGACTTTCATTTAATGTGTTCTCTGTTTTTAAAATTAAATCATTAATATTTTTATAGTGATTGTAAAAAGTTGTGTGAGTTATGTTGGCTTTTTGGCAAATATCTTTAACATAAACATCACCATATTTATCATTATTTAATAAATCAAGAAGTGCCTGTTCAATTTGTTGTTCAGTAGATTTTTTTAGTGT
This sequence comes from uncultured Clostridia bacterium, assembly GCA_944372675.1. GTDB lineage: Bacteria > Bacillota > Clostridia > Christensenellales > UBA1242 > CAKVOD01. The sequence goes on along the minus strand of CALVZW010000018.1, from coordinate 5,840 downwards.
TTTTGTCATTTGTATTAATCCTTTTTATATATAATTTATTATATCATTTTAAAAAGTAAATATCAAATATTTTATGAAATAAATATTTATATAACCATTTAAAAACAAGTTATTAATAAAATTTAATAGATAAATGTGATAGTAAAGAATTCCCTTGCATTATTTAAATTATAATTAAAACTTATTGAGTTAGAGAAGTAAAAATATTTTAATGATTTATAATCATTAGTTACAATACAATCATAAAGTTTTTAAGTAAAATTTAATAAAGTATTTAAAGAGTTTTGTTAACTCGTTATTTAATTTAAATTTCAATTATATTTAAAAATATGTATAAAAATTGGTAAGTTACAAAAATTAATTATGAAAAATATATTTATAACTTTGTAAAAAAGCAATATAATGTTTTTTAAATTAATGAAGGGGTGGGGAAAAGCAATAACATTTAAATTTACATGCAAGCAAAAAAGGTTGGTATTTTTGCATAAAATTTTTGGAAATTTTTGGTTTAAGAAATTATTACAAAAAGTATTAAAACAACTAAAAAAGCAAATAAAAAAAGCAAACAAAGATGTTTGCAAATAGGTCATATTAAAGTTGGTGAATCCATTTAGTTTCTGGTGCGCATAGAGGGACTTGAACCCCCATGTCGTTGGACACTAGATCCTAAGTCTAGCGCGTCTGCCAATTCCGCCATATGCGCATCTTGGCTGGGGTGGCTGGATTCGAACCAACGCATATGAGGGTCAGAGTCTCATGCCTTACCGCTTGGCGACACCCCATTATATTGGTGACCCATCCGAGATTCGAACTCGGGACAACTTGATTAAAAGTCAAGTGCTCTGCCAACTGAGCTAATGAGTCATATTCTCTATTGCTAGAGAATGGCTGGGGTGGCTGGACTCGAACCAACGAATGCGAGAGTCAAAGTCTCGTGCCTTACCGCTTGGCGACACCCCAATATTAAATTAGATATAAATTATGGGGTGGGTGATGAGGCTCGAACTCACGACCTCTAGAGTCACAGTCTAGCGCTCTAACCAACTGAGCTACACCCACCATTAATGGTACGCCTGAAGGGATTCGAACCCCTGACACACGCCTTAGAAGGGCGTTGCTCTTCCAGCTGAGCTACAGGCGCTCGCTGTCATAATTTATTGGAGCGGGTGATGGGAATCGGACCCACGCGGCCAGCTTGGAAGGCTGGAACTCTACCATTGAGCTACACCCGCATCACTCGAATGCTTTAATATAATATCACATAATAAATGCTTTGTCAACAATTTTATACATATTTTTTTAAAAAAAATAAATTTTTTTTATTTTGATTATTTTGCTTTTATTTTAATATTTTGTGTTTAGTACTAAAATAATTATTTTATCTTATTTAATTCATTAATTTATAATATTATAATATTTTTTTGCGTTTTTATTTGATATATTACTATTTTGTGTTATAATACATTAAATATTTATTTAGAGGTTTTTTTTATGCAATTCGAATTATGGTCTGTATGGCATATTTTATATATTTTATCACCTGTAATAATTATGGTGCCTTTATATTTTATTTTAAGAAATAAAAGTTATAAAACTCGATACATAATTGGTGTCATAATTGGTGTTATTTCTTTGTGTATTCTAATTGTCAGAAATGTTGATATTTATATTAGAAATGGTTTTGACCCTGAAATAATACCTTTGCAAGTGTGCCATTTTGGAAACATTATGGTATTTATTGCTCTTGTTTTTAGAAGTAAAATTGCAACATCTATTTTATGGTGTTTGAATTTATTAGCCGCTTTTTCTTCATTGATTGTTGCAGATTCGCTTGCAAATTACACCGATTTCTTCTGTATTCGTGCACAAGCATATTTATGGGGACATTTATTTATTGTTATAGGTGCATTGTATGCGGTTTTATTAAAAATTGTAAGAATTGATTTCAAATCATTTTTATGGGGAATATTTGTCTTAGTACTCTTATTAATTCCTTCAATAATTTTAAATTCTTATTTTAATGATGTTTTAGGTTACAACATTAATTACTTTTACATTTATAATTCTAATGGTGTACCTTTTGAATTCTTATATGTTGGTGAAAGGGCAACTTATGGTTGGTTCACAATTAATTGGATTTATACTATTTCATTAATTGTTATATTTAGTATATTAATGTTTGGAATATTCTGTATACAAAAATTATTTTATTTGAAAGACAAAAATTATAAAACTTACAATATTTTTCAAAAAAACAAGCAAATTAATCAATAAAAAAATATTTAAATGCCTACAACTTTTTGTAGGCATTTTATGAAATAAATCATAATTTTAAAATTTGTTAAAGTATTTAATTTATTTTATTGTGTTTTTATTAATATTTTGATAAAATAGTAAAAGTATTTAAAGGTGAATTATGACTAATGAAGAAATGCAAAAAATTATAGATTTACACAAATTAAGTTGTAAACTTAAAAAAACTTTGAGAACTGGTTGGATTAATTGGCAAGTTAACGAAGAAAGAGTTGAAAGTGTTGCTGAACATATTTTTGGTTGCTGTATGCTTGCGGTGGGTATATATTCGACAAAAAAACTAGATATTGACATTAACAAAGTTATAACAATGATTATGCTTCACGAAACGGAAGAAATAATTATTGGCGATATTACAATGTTTGATTTCAAGGAACTACAAACTAAGCAACAAGACGGACGGCAAGCAGTTTTATCAATATTTAAAGATTTTCCTAACTCACAACATTTTCTTGACATTATTGAAGAATTTGAGGCTAATGAAACAAAAGAAGCAAAGTTTGCAAAGCAATGTGATAAATTTGAAGCCGATTTGCAGGCAAGACTTTATGAAGGCCATTACAATATTGACAAAGTGCAAGATAGATTTTTTGTGGACACTAGGACTATTGAAGCAATAAATAATGGTTATGATATGGTAAGCGAACAATTCTTGAAAAATGATTATCATATATATGAAAACGAATTTAAAGAATTGGCGGACTATATGGCTAAAGTAGAAAAGCAAGAAAAAAACAGTTATAATATTATGAAAAATAGATTTGGTGGGGAGAATGAAATTAAAAAGATTTAAATTTAATTTAGAAGACTTAATTGGCGATAAAATTTACTTATTAGGGCAAGAAGCAACCCACGCATATTCTGTTATGAGATTAAAAGTTGGTGATAAACTTTGTTGCATTTTGTGGTGATGGTAAAGATTATTTTTGCGAAATTTTAAATATTAACAAAAATTCTGTAGAATGTAAAATCGAAAAGATTGAAAACAATTTGGCAGATGCAAAAGTTGATATTTGCGTTTATCAAGCAATGCTGAAAGCGGATAAGTTAGAGTTGATAACACAAAAGATAACTGAAATAGGCATTAAAGAATTAAATTTGTTTGAAAGCGAATTTTGCGTTGCAAAGTTAAAAGATAATAATAACAAAATTGAGAGGCTAAACAAAATTACACTTGAATCATCAAAGCAATGCGGACGCAGTATACCGCTTAAAATTGACACAAAACCAAATTTTAAAAGTATGCTTGAAAGTTTAAAAAATTACGATTTAGTTTTGTTTGCTTATGAAGGGCAAAGGGTAAATAAGATTACCCAAATTCAAGGTGATTATAACAAAATCGCTATTATAATAGGAAGTGAAGGTGGCTTTAGCGATAATGAATATAATGAATTAATGCAATTAAAAAATGTACAATGCGTTACACTTGGTAACAGAATTTTGCGAGCAGAAACTGCCTGCATTGTTGCTAGTGCTTTAGCGGTTGAACATTTTGAAAAATAAATAGGTGATTTATGAATTTTTATATAAAAAAAATGGGATGCAAGGTAAATGAATACGAAGCATCTGCAATAGCAACACAATTAACAAATTTAGGGCATCAAGAAGTTTTTGATGTTGCAAATGCAGATTTTGCCATAGTGTTTACTTGTGCAGTTACAAATGAAGCAGAATCAAAATCAAGACAAATGGTATCAAAAATTTCAAAACTAAATAGTAATGCGAAAATTATTGTATGTGGTTGTTCTAGCCAAAACAATGCTGAAAATTTTGTATGTAAAAATGGTGTTGTTGCAGTTTTAGGTATGAATAAGTTGCAAATAATAGATTTTATACAAAACTATGATAATTACAAAAATTCACTACCATTTAAAAATTGTGAAATAAATAAGGCATACGATAACTATTGCATACCAAAAATGAATAAAACACGACATTTTGTTAAAATACAAGATGGTTGCAATAACTTTTGTTCTTATTGCCTTATACCTTATTTAAGGGGGCGTTCGCGTTCGCGAGATTTAAAAGATATTGTTAATGAAATACAAGTTGCATCAACAAATAGTAAAGAAGTGGTCATTACAGGAATTGATGTTTCCGATTATCATACTGAAAATGGTGAAACATTAATTGACTTAGTAAAAACAATAAAAGATATTGATATTAGGGTGCGATTTAGTTCGCTTGAATGTAATATAATCAATGAAGAATTTTTGCTACAATTAAAAGAATGTAAAAATTTTTGTCCGCATTTTCATTTGCCATTGCAAAGTGGCGCAAATAGGACTTTAAAAGATATGAATAGACATTACACAAAAGAAGAATTTTTATCTAAGATTGATTTGATTAGAAAACACTTTGGAGATTGCGGAATTACAACCGATGTAATTGTAGGATTTCCAACAGAAAGCGAAAGTGATTTTAATGAAACACTAGAAACAATCAAAAAAGCAAATTTTAGTGATATTCACGCCTTTCCATATTCAATGCGAAAAGGCACAGCAATCTCAAAAATAGCAAAGCCACTCCCATCGCAAATAGTATATGAAAGGCAACATATACTTTTGCAGTTAAAACAAAAATTACATAGCGAATTTTTAATAAGACATAAAGGGAAAGTTGCATCTATGTTAACTGAAAATGTTAAAGGTGATTATATAACAGGGTATACAAAAGAATATATAAAAGTAATATTGCCTAAAACTGAAGCAAAGCCATCGCAAATAATAAATGTGCAACTACTTGAAGTCGTAGGCAACGAAATGCTTGCTAAAAAGTTATAAATTTGATATATTTAATTGAGAGGTAAATTATATGGAAGATTGTTTATTTTGTAAATTTATTAAAGAACACAATTCAAAAGTTTATGAAGATAATTTATTTTATATTATAAAAGATATTAACCCACAGGCGCCATTGCATTATTTGGCAATACCAAAAAATCACTTTAAATATTTATCACAAATGCAAAGTGAAGACATTGAAAATTTAGGTAAAATATTTGCAAAGATAAGTGAAATAGCAGAAAATATATTGCAATTAACAGGTGGATATAGACTTGTTATTAATCAAGGAGATAACGCAGGACAAACTGTGCCACATTTACATATTCACATATTAGGTGGTAAAGAAATGGGCTGGACTCCAGCATAAATTTAATTTTAAAAAAACATAAGTTAAAAATATTGTTGTTATATAATATAATTGTTATCGAAAGTGATTTAGTAAAATATGTCTTGTTTTTAATGTTTTGTTTAAAAAAATAATAAACTAAAAATGTTTTACAATGTAAAAATTAATATGAAGAGAAAAAGAAATAATAAATATAATAAAGTCATTAAATGAGTAGAATAAGAGTCTAGATAAAAACTAGACTTTTTTTTAAAAAAACACTTGTAAAAATGTTTGACTAAAAAAGAAAAATTGTGATATACTAAATTAACAAACTTAAAAGGAGTGCGAGATTTATGAAAATACAAAAGAATAAAATGCTAGGGGGGGGGGGGGGGAGATAGTTTACTATCTAC
>CALVZW010000017.1 GCA_944372675.1 uncultured Clostridia bacterium | reverse complement strand
TTTAATTGTAAGGATATGGACGGCCTCCTCCTATTGGTAGGAGTTTGCTCCATGTGTTTGGCCCAACTATTCCATCAACTGTAAGTCCGTTTTCTTGTTGGAATGTTTTTACTGCATTTTCAGTTTGTGAACCAAAAACATTATCTATTGTTCCTAATGGATAAAGTTTTGCTGTAAGTTTTTGTTGTAAATATCTAACATATGAGCCAGAACTGCCTCTTCGTAATAGCACTTTCTCGGGATTAAGTACAAGTAAATTATTCCATGTGTTTGGCCCCACTATGCCGTCAACAGATAATCCATTTTGTCGCTGAAAACTTTCAACTGCGCGTTGTGTATTCGCTCCAAATATCCCGTCTGGAGTTCCGGGGGTAAAACCGTTTTGTATTAAATAATATTGCATTGCTTGAACTGCTCTACCGCGACTGCCATTACGCAAAAGTGGAAGCCCTGCTGTGCTTGTTATTTCAGGTATGTAATTGACATCTAAAAATTGGCACACACCTTGACAACTTTCATTGGCAACTTCTTTTTGGAAATCGGGGTCTAACATTAATTTTGCTTCCGTAAAGTTAGTCATAAATCCTGCTTCAACCAATGTTGCGGGGCAGTTTACTGAACTTAACATTGCTACATCTAAAGTTTTTACTCCTCTGCCTAATTGACCTGTTCCTTGTATTAAAAAATTATAAACATCATTTGAAAGTGTTTGACTGCGTTCAACTTGAGGATTTCTTAATGAATAGTAAACTTCAACACCATTTGCATCGCTAAAAACTAATTCATTGCCTGCGGCATTATATGCAAATGTTACAAGACTAGATAAATTTTGTGCGTTAACTCTTGCAACTCTTGTGTTAAGACCTGTATCTGTTCTTTCGGGTTTTACATCAAAAATATTAAATCCTGTTCTTAAACAAGCAATTAAAAAATAGTTTTTTGTTGGATAATTAAATTCGTTTTCATATATGCTTCTATTTAAATAGGGCATAATTGGTGTTCGTTTTCCAATGGTTGGTGGATTTATGCCGTGTTCATCATTTCCACCGATTATAAATAAGCCTGCATTATTTGCCATATACTTTGTTCTCCTTCGAAAAATAGTGTATGTTGTTATTTTTTACTTTGACACAAATTTTAATTAAATAATTTTTTATTGGGCTTCAATTTTATACAATAATTTATGTTAACTTATTTAAGTTTTATTTTTTATATTAGTTATTTAAAGTTATACTTTAATTAAAGTATTTATCAATTAGTTTTTTTAGTTTATTTTTGTTTTAACAATATATAAATTTGATGTTTAAATTTTAAATTATTACACTTAGTGATTAAAATATGCTATTAAACTATACAAAATAAATAGTATTACAAACTATTATTATATTTCTGCCAAACGCTATTAGTTTTTTTTAATAATGTTAGTGTGAAATTTGTTTTTTTTGTTAATATATGTATTATTTTTTTTAATTTGGCAACACTACAAAAAAGGACAAAAAATTACAAAAAGCGACTTATTGTACCTATAATTAGTTGAAAAAAATATAACAATATGATAAAATTTACTAAACAGTTTATGTTTATGATAAAAAATAAATTTTATTAAATTGTATTTAATTTTTTATAACTAATAAAAGCAAATTTTGGAGGAATAAATGACTAAACATTTAAGTTTTAGAAGATTAATAATTGCCTTTTGTATATTTGCAATGGGTGCAATGGCTTTTTCGCTAATAAACATCAAGTCGCAAACACAAACTGAACGAGTGCAAGCGGATGGTGGATTGGTTGTTACTGCTCAATTAGTTGATACCAATGTAACATATGTGGATAATGAATATTCAAATGCTATAGGTTCAACGCAAACGACTGTTGCTACAATTAATGACGGTGATACAGTGGTTTTAAAGAACACTGAAGCATATGAAACGGCAAAGAAAAGCGGTGGCTGGTCAGAGAGTGGACAAAATGGCGTTGCCACTCAAGCGGTTAGATTTGCTATGGGAACATCTGATTCATCAGTGCAATTTGCTTTGTTGTCAATTTCTGCAACATTAAATGGACAAGATTTAGCAATAGATAATCCAAGTACAAATAATACATTTGAGCAATATATATTTGGTCTTCCAAATGAATTATATGTAACCGACACAAATAACAATCGTGTACTATTGCCTGAAACTTATGGTAGATTTGTTTTTAATTATACTTATAGAGTTTCTGATTCTACTGGTGGAACAGGGCAAGAAATGAAAGGTTCATTTTCTTTTAACTTGTTAACTGAGCCATATTTATCTACAACAACGATTGTTGACGAAGAACAAGGAACTACACAAGAAGTAAATGCTTGGGATTACAGTAATTTATATAAATTTGTAGAGGGTGCTGATACTAACTTTGCTGATTTAGAGAGCGCAACAAGAGATGACCAAAGTTTGTATTTTAACTACAATAACTTTACATATAGTGAACTTCAAGATTATTTGCAAATGCCGATAATTAGTTATGACGCAACTAAATACAATTTAACTTATACAAGAAGAATTTACAATTCGTTAGAAACTGTAACAAGTCAAATGACTGTAAAAGAAGATGGTGAAAAACTTAATGCAGTTATAACTTTTACTAGTAACTTAGATGGTAAAGTAGAAACATTTACTTATAACATTGAAGATTTAAATGAAAATCCTATTGTTGAACTTGTGTTTGAAGATATTGGTGAATATGAATTTACAATGAACATACTTACTAAGATTGATGATACAACATATTTACCAGTTGCAAACACTCAACCGAATTTGCTTAATGCACAGTCAACTGTTAGAAATTTGACAATATTTGGTTATCAATTAAAATATGCTGATGGAAATACAAACACTGCTGAATTAAGAAGTGTTGAATATTCACTTTATGCTGATGTTACTCATTTAAACAAAAATTTAATGTCAACAAAACTTACTGTTAGTAACATTGGACAATTAAAACTATTTACTGATGAAAATGGTAAAATTAGTGTGCCATCAACAAATCAAGCGCCACTTTGGTTAGATTATTTGGGTACATTAGATATACTAAATACTTCACAATATTTTTACTACGCAAAAACTGCAACTATGGATTACAGTAAACTAGGGGAATATACACCAACAGAAATTGGCGAATATAAAAAAGGACAGTATTTTATGAATGCAGGGTTGTATGTTCTTGAAATAAACTACACCTTGTCATCAATTTCGTACAGCAACCAATATTTTAAACAATATTTTGTTTTTGAAATTTCAAATACAGCCCCAACAGCACAAATCATAAAGTTGGGAGATGGTACAACATTATTTAATGACGGATTTACAAATCAAAATGTTGCAATTAATTGGGATGTATCAAATCCATTTAATGCTGAAATAATTGCTAGATATGATAGATATAATTTTGATAATGTGCTTGCAGTTGAAAATGGGGTTATTAATAGGTATGGCACTGAAAATCAAACTACATTATCAGCAAATGGTAAATACTATGTAAAATTATATTATGGTAGATTAAGTACAAGTTATACTGCTTGGGAATTTACCATTGACAAAGATGGAATAAGTGGATTAACAATAAATTTTGCCGACGAATTAATAAAACCAAGTGTTGATGCGCTAAGTGTAAGTTCATTAAATGAAGCATTCACATTGAGTTGGAATTCAAAAGCAAGTGGGGCTCAAATCTCGCTTGAACATCAACAAATGTTGTTAATTAAGGATGATTCATATGTTGTCAATGCCTTAGATAATTTGGTGCAAATTGGTCAAGATGAAAACGGAAATATAATTTATGCACTTAAAAACGGATATAAAACAAGTACAATATCTTCCTCAATAACTTATAAAAATATAACTGAATTTTCTGTTACACAATATGCATTACATTTGTTTAGATTATATGATGAAGCAGGCAATGAGTTATATTACGCAGTGTTATTAGATAATACAAGTCCTTCATTTATCTTTGACCCAGCAATAGAAAACAAATACAATATTGTAAAAGATACTACGGGCATAGTTTGGGGCGACGCAAAAGCAATAACATTTAACACTCCTGTAACTGGACAAAGCGCGTTGTTTGATGCATTTGTTGCTAATGATAAATTGCCATCAATTTGCAATATTGACAAAGGTATTTTAAACATAGAGTTTAATAGTGTAAATGTTCATCACGCACAAAAGCAAAGTGAATTGCACCAAACAAATATTACAGTAACTTCACCTGCAATGCAAATAGTTATTGACACAGATAAAGGATTAATAACTGCTTATTCAAGTGAAATTGAAATTAATGGTGGAAAATTAAATTTCATAAATTCAAGCACTCCACTTATTGCTTCTGTATCTACTGATTTGGAAGAGTATTATTATAGTGTTGATGTTATCGATAATGGTACAATTGCATCAGGAAGTACAAATTATGGTAAAAGCACAACGCAACTTGAAGTTAATTTGGATGCAAGTCAAGTTTTAGCATTTACTGATGAAAATGCTGATATAAGAATTTATAATGGTTCGGCAACTAACCAAGATAAATTATATGTAAATTATTTTAGTGAAAGAGATGAATTTGTAGTTGAAAGTTTAATTGTTGAATTTTATCCTTTAGCGATGGATAAAGATTTAGATACATATCCATATTTAAATGAGCCTACAATAACTCAAGATTTAAAAGCAACTGCAACTTACGATGCAGTTAGTGGAAAAATGAAAACTGAATATTTTAATTTAGTTTATTCATCTGAATTGGGTAGAGAAGTTACTCAAGCGGGTAAGTATGTTGTAACTCGTGTATATGAATATAATCCAGCACTCTTTGAAGAGGGCGAAGATGACCCAAAACGCACAAAAGAATATACATTCTATGTTGACCGTAACGACATAGTTGAAAACATAACTGTTGACTATCCTATTAAGGTTGATAATGTGGATGTATTTACTCGAACAGTGGGCGAATATATTAAACTTGCATTGGGAATTAATGGACAACAATATGCCGAATTTACTGACTTATTGTTATCATCTAATAACAATAATGTAATATTATCAACCGACTTATTGCCAATAAATCCAATAGTGCCAGAAAATAAGTATTCAGTACTTGATGAAAGTACAGTTAATTATACAAACATAGCATCATTTAATTTAAACTTAAAAATTGAATACAAAGCAACGACAGCAAGTGATGATAAATTTGAAAGTGTGGTAGAAATTTCTGCAAATAGCACTAACGGGGTTATTCAACAATTATTGCAAATTGATTCTAAAAAACTTATGAGAGTTGGTATTTACCGATTTACTCTTACTGATAATGTTGGTTACAGTCAAATTGTTGATAATGTTATGACAAGCAACATTGACCCTAACACATTTAGTTTTAGAATTCAAGTAACAAAACAAGCACCAGAAGGAACTTATTACGGAACACATAATGCTGATGGAACAGATAAAGAAATTGTTTATTCAACATCAAGTGTTGGAACATCTGTTTACTCAAGTAGTGATGATGAATTAAAGTTTGTATTTGAAGAAACTACAGATATTTATAAAGCAAAGGTAAATTATACTGAAGTAGTTGTTGATAGAAAAACAAAAGGTTCAACACAATGGGAAACTGCAGTAACAATTAAGTTTGATGAAGCAACTTATGACGAAAATAACCAAGTAATTTATCCATCAAGCATTGATTTAACATCTTTAGACCAAGCCAAAGGTATTAGAGAACCAATAAGAGAAACTGATATATATGGTAATCCTATTATTGATAGCGAAGGTAACTTTGTTTACAAGTTGGATTCAGCAGGCAATATGATTTATAAATATTCAATCATATTACCTACAAAAAATCGTTCAGGTTCTTATTATGAAGGCGAATATCGAGTAACTATTCATTATTATGGTGATGAAGAATATTATAAAAATGATTTAGGGACAGTGTCGTATTACACAAGTTCAATTAATGTAGTACTAGACCACACTGCACCAAACTTTAACTTGTTGCGACTTGTCTATGCGGATAAGTATTTACCTGAAACAAGTGCTGATGCGAATGTAATATCAAAGCAAGATATTGTTGAATATGCAAAGAACTTGCTTGAAACTAACCCAGAAAAGAAAGAACGCGTTAGACAATTTTTAAGAACATATACATTTGCATTGCCTAGTGATTTTGTGTTCTACAAAGCGACAAATGACGGATTTAGTGCAAGTCTTTACGATGATTACACTTATCCAGAACACGATACAAGTTCAATATTTGTTCGTAAATATAATAAGTACAGTACAACTGAAGAAGATAATGAACAAAGTTATATTAATTCCGATCCAGAATACAGCGACCCAACAAAGCAAAGATTTGAAGTATCGAATAGCGATTACAAGCAAATTAGTTATGGTGAATACGGAACACCAAAAGACCCATTCTATTTAACTATTGCTCAAGAAACAAACAATGCCGAAGGGTACGGACAAGAAGGTTATTACGAAATTATTGAAATTGACCAAGCAGGCAATCAAAGAATTTATACCGTTTACCTAAAGACAAGCGAAACGGCTATGGTATTCACAGATAATTCAGTATCACAAGTTGGAGATGCATTGCATCCAAGTTTAAGTTTGGGATATGGTTATTCTTTAGCGGAAATACAAAATTTGGATTGCTATACAACTATTAAGTTGTACGATAGAACTTCAGGCAATGTGTTATTACAAACATTTGATATAATGCCTACAACTAATATTGAAAAGGTAATTGAAGATATTAATTCACATATTGATGAATCCACTGCTCACAACGAAACTGGGGCAAGGTATGACATTGAGTTTTTAAACAGATTTGGTGAAGATTACACAATTTCATTACAAAGACCGGGTGAACAACTAGGATATACTATTGTTGAAAGCACATTGAGTTTTAGCATTACGCTACCAGTAAGTACAAATAGTACTTGGATTGAAGAATTTATTGTTAAACAATATAATGAAACAACAGGAACATTGCAAACCTTAACTTATGATTTAAATGGGCCAATAAGTGATACCAACTTTAGTGGAGTTACTTATACATTTAGTTCGGGAGAATACTATTTCTACTTAATTGATAATTTTGGTAGAGGTGAAACTCAACCAATTCACTATATCTTTGGAATAGTTGATGCGAAAGATTTAGTGTTTAGTGGAATTGAAATTGATAATACAACTGCAAGTGATGTTCAATTTACTTACCAAACAAAACTTTATAGTGTTGAAGTTTATGTTAACGGAACTTTAGTAAATGATTTTACAAATTATAATAATATAACAGTTGTTGATAATCCATCATTGTATACAAGACAGTTTAATTTTGGTGCTGTAAAAAATGAACGCACACAATATCGAATTGTACTTAATTATAATACCGGCGGATTGGATATAACAACAGAGCCAATTGTATTTGATTTTGTTATTGATACAATATTGCCAAGTTTTGAATTGACTGATACAAGTGGAAATAATATGAATTATTTGTTAAGCAACAATGATTCAAGTACAAGTAAGGAAGTGTTCATTAATTGGACAGACCCAACAAATTTCCCTGTAACTGTTACTATCAAACGAAATAATGGAACAGCCGTTGAAATCAGTAAAAACTACTCATTGTATCTTGAAGGAACATACACCCTTACAATGACAAATACATTAGGCAACTCAGTGTCTTATACATTCTCAATATCGCAAAATTCAGCAATACTTTATGATGTGTTTGCAAACAACGAAAAAATAGATTATGGCTTAGCATCTGCGTTATTTAGTTTAAGTGGCTCATTTAACGGAGAAAGTTTTGATATTAACGATTATATGAAAGTTTATGTCAATATTTATCCTATGACAGTTGTAGCAAACGAAAATAAAGATTTACAATCAAAACTTGTTTATGAATATGATTATGCTAATGTTTATAATTTAAAAATATATCATATTTTTGGCTCAAGTTCATTGTACTATAGCGAATATATTGCACTTTTACAAATAGATTCTTCAATATTAAGCATAACAAACTTCTTTATTGGGGAAACAAGCGACCTTATGTCGCAAGCAGTAGGATATTCTGCAACATACTATTCACCTAAAGTGCTTTCAAGTTGGATTAAATCATTTAACCTTAATGTAATGGGATTTGGACAATTAGTGTTTGAAGATTTTATAAAGGTTGATATTTATTACAACAATGTATATGTATCTCAATTTGATTCTAACAACTTAGAGTTTACGGACTCAGGCGAATACAGATTGTATTTTAGTGATATAGCAGGTAATAAATATAGATTTACAAGTGGTTTAAGCACAAGAGATTACTACACAATAGATTTGTTAAATAGTGTATCATTTAAAGTAAACGATGCCGAACCAATAAATTATGCAATTTACAACGATAAAGTAACATTGACTGTAACAAATACATCTCGTTATGATAGCGGAACATTTAAAATGCAAATTACATTTAATGGTGAAAGCGTCAATGCAAGTGATTATTATTCAAGCAAGGAAAAATCATATATATTTAGCAAATATGGAACATATAAAGTAGTAATGACTGCTCAAATTAATAGTACACCAATAACTAGTGAATATATATTTACAATATTATCAAAAAATGAAGCACAAGATAGATTTTCATTTAGTGAATATGATAGTTTTGAAATTGTATCTGTTGTAAAAGAAGGTGTAGATATTACCGAACAATTAAAACAGGCGCAAGGTACATCTAAACTTATGAGTTTAAATCTATCAACGGGAAATAGCGATAATGGACACTATGTAATAACTGTAAAAGTAACACAATCGCAGTTAAAACCAGTGCAATCATTCACATTTGAAGTTTGGATAAACAATGCTGATATTAATTTAGTACCAAGCATACCATTTGGAACATCAACGACAAGCAAAATTACAATTGAATTGAATAAATATGCAATTCATCAAGCACTTGGAAATCTTGTAATTAAAATATCAGGAATGGATGATATAATTATTAATGCCGACACTGCAAAAGATAATGTTGTTTCAACAATAACGCTTGAAGATAATAGAACATATCTAATACAAGCATACACAGAAAGTGGAAGGTTATTATCAAGTTATGTAATAACCAAAGATGAACCACTCAATACCGTTGCAATTATTGCAATAGTAATAGGAGTTTTGGCAGTAATAGTAATAGCAGTATTATTCATAATCTTTAGAACAAGAATGAAAGTGCGATAAAAAAAAGACCCTAGTGGTCTTTTTTTATGTTAATAAAACAAAATTGAAATAGTTTAATAAAAGTAACAATTATTAACTTTACATTAATTTTAAAAAATGTAATAATTAAAATATAATTTAATGAGAGTTTTTTTATGAATGATTTTCAAGAAAGATTAGAAGAGTTATTGGTTGAAAATAATTTGTCAAGGTTACAATTATCAAAAATTTTAAACATATCATCAACCACAATTAATGGTTATTTTAATAATAATTATTATCCTAAAATTGAGATTGCAATATCAATGTCAATTTATTTTAATTGTTCACTTGATTTTTTATTTGGATTAAGTGATATTAAAAATAATGTAAGTCATAATAATAATAATACTTTTTTTGAGAATTTTAATAATTTAATAAAATTAAGTGGAATATCTATTGCACAAACAATGAAAAATTTAAAAATGAGTGAATACAATTGTTATAGATGGCGTGATGGCTTACTTCCTAAAACTGTAAATTTAATAGACATAGCAAAATATTTTGACATAAGCGTTGATTATTTATTGGGTAATTTGATTATAAAATAAAAGAAAAAAAACAGTAAGTTTTTGCTCACTGCTTTAATTTTTTAAAAACAAATATTAAAATAATAAATACTCTAGAATTTAATTTTGTAAAATAAATTTTTGGTATTATATGTTGTTTGGTTGTAAACAAATTCAACATCAATTTGTTTTAATTCGCTAATAAGTTCAGCCACATACTTTACATTTTTAGGTTGATTTGGTATTGACCTTTGATGCCTTGGGGACATATATGGGCTATCTGTTTCAATTAATAATCTATCAATAGGTATATATTTAATTGCATCTCTTAAATGTTGATTGCTTTGATATGTTGCATTACAAGTAAACGAAATGTAAAAGCCTAAGTCAAGAGCCTTGCGTGCTTTGTCAATATCTCCACCGAAACAATGTAAAACTCCGTTTCTTTTTAAAGAAACATTTTTTGCAATATTGAAAAAATCTTTGTATGCGTCATAATGTTCAGTTTCTTGTGGCAAGCCATCTCGAATATGAAAAATTGCTGGTAAATCGCATTGATTACAAAGATAAAAATGCCGTTCAGCAACTTCAATTTGTTTTTTAAAAGGCGAAAGATTGTAAAAATAGTCAAAACCAAATTCACCGATTGCAACTACTTTGTTATTTTTATAATTATTGATTATAAAATTTTCAGTTTCTTCATTATAGTTTTTTGCATCGTGTGGATGAACTGCTAAAGCACAAAAAACTTTTTCGTGTTCTTGTGAAAGTTTTAGTGCTTTTTGTTGGCTTTCAAAATCGCAACTAGGAACAATTACAAAATCAATATTATCTGTTTCAAAATTGTTAATAATATTGGTACTTTCTTGTGCAATTTTTTCGTCATATAAATGGCAATGACTATCAACCACTATCTCACCTCAGAGCCATCCAATATTTCGCCTTCAGGATTTACAATTTTTAGTCCGTTCTCGTCTTGGGCACAAAGAATCATACCTTCACTCATTATGCCTCTTAGTTTAGCAGGTTTTAAGTTAGCAACAACAACTACACTTTTACCAACCATTTCTTCGGGTTTGTAAAATTGTGCAATACCGCTAACAATAGTTCTAATTTCATCTCCAATTTTAATTCTTGATTTTAATAATTTATCAGCATTTTCAACTTTTTCACATTCTAAAACTTTACCAACTCTTAACTTTATTTTGCAAAAGTCGTCAATTGTAATAATTTCATTTTGTTCGTCTAAACTTACATTTTGAGCATTATTAGTGTTAGAATTTAATGCTTTAGTATCGTTTTTTGTATTTTCTTGATTGTCGTGGTTTGCACAGTGTGGACAATTGCAAACTTTATTTTCATTGTTTTCCATAATAAAATCTCCTTAATAAAACTTAGATAAGTATACAATTTTAATAAAAATAAGTCAAGTGTTAAGATATTTCATATTAATAAATTTACAAATAAAAAATTTATTTTCTTTGTTTAAAACTTTGTCAAAATGCACAAAAAAAATGCTTTGATTATCAAAATAATAGTGATATACTTTGGTGGTTTAAATAAGGAGATATTATGAAACTTTGGGGAAAAATAGTGGTTGGGACATTGTCTACGATTATTGGACTAATTTTTATTTTAGCAATAGTAGTATTTTGTTTATGGAGTGCGGAAATTAAAGCATTATTTTCAATTAAAATGTTAGTTGAAGCGGATGCTGAAACTTCAAGTGGTCCTGTTTATCGTATGGATATATCGGGTGATTATTATTTTGATAAATTCCTAGAATCTGGTGGTGTGTCAAACGACCAAGAGTTATTAGATTTTATCGTAAAAAATTTAACAAAAGGTATAATACCTGTTAACATTAAAGCGCCAACAATAGGTTGTTCTTCATTTACTGCACAAACTGCCGATGGTGCTCGTCTTTTTGGAAGAAACTATGATTTTTCACAAACAACAAGTATGATTTTAAGAACTGAATCATCAAATAAAGAGTTTGGTGAATTTGGCAAAAAGCACGCAACAGTATCTAGTGTAGATTTACAATTTTTAGGTGTTGAAAGCGGGGCAACATTATCAACACTTATGCAAAAAATGATATGTTTAGCAGCCCCATATGTTCCACTTGATGGGCTTAATGATGCAGGTGTATCTTGTGGTATATATATGACATATCAAGGCAAAAGTGAAAGTACAGGCAATAAAGTAACGGCAACCGACCAAACAACAGATAAGCCAGATTTAACATCAACAACTATGCTTCGAATGATATTAGATTATGCTGATAATGTTGATGAAGCAATTAAAATAGCACAATCTTATGATTTGCACGACAGTGCATCAACATCATTTCACTATATGGTAGCAGATAGTACAGGTAAAAGTGCAATTTTTGAATATGTACCAACTCAAGGTATTACAAATGCAAACGATACCGATGGCACTGCACGCGAACTTAAAATTTATGTTAATGATGCTGATAGTATGCTTGGTACAAACGAAGCAAATGACGACTTTCAATACATAACAAATTTTGTTCTTACTCCAAACTATTATGAAGAAGAAGATAATAAAACAGGATATGATAGATATAATAAAATACAATCAATGATTAATTCCGATGGAACAAACACTGCTGGAATTATAACAAAAGAATATGCCGAAGAAATATTGCAAACTGTTGGCAGAAGGGCTTGGAAAGAAAATGATAATTCTACTTCATTGACAATATGGTCGGCCTTGTATGATTTAACGAACAAAACGGTTAAATGGATAAGTAACGAACGATTTGGCGAAGATGGAGCAGTCTTTGAATTAAAATTAGTTGATGGTTATTTTGAGTATGTTTAAATCTTAAAAAGGTAATTAACTAATTATTAATATAATTTTATTAATTAAAATTATTGTTTAATTTTTATATATCAAATAAATAACAAAAAAAACTTTGAAATTAATTCAAAGTTTTTTTTATCTTAAAATATATTTTTAAAAACTTACTTTCAAGTAGTATATTTATTAAAAACTTTTAACTTGTAACGCATATGGAAAGATTTTATTTTTTTTATGTGTTTCAATAAATAGTTCAAATAATAATATATTTTTGCATTTTTTCTAATTTGTAAAAATTTTCAATAAATTATTTATTATAAAGTATTATTAATTAACAAAATGTACATCTTGTTCATCTTTAAGAAAATCAGGTATTTCATCAACTTCAATACTTCCATCTTGAACTTGATTAGCAATTTCTTGTATATGTTCATCTATCTCTTGAATTTCATTTTCAGCATTCTCATCTTGTGCAGTTTCTTCTTCATCATCAATGTCATATTCATTATACATACTTTCAGTTGTGTTGCCGACATTAATAATTTGTATTCTTTCAAGCAATGATTCGTAATTAGGCAAATCGTCAAGTGATTGTAAATCAAATCGTTTTAAAAACTCGTCAGTAGTGCCGAAAAGTAAAGGTTTGCCAACAACATCTTTGCGTCCTACAACTTCAATTAAATTGTGTCCTAAAAGCACTTGTACTGCATAATCACTGCTAACACCTCTTATGCTTTCAATTTCTAGTCGCGTAATAGGTTGTTTGTAAGCAATTATTGCCATTGTTTCAAGTGCTGCTTTAGTTAGCGCTTTTTCTTTAATTGGATTAAGTACATCTGCTATAAAATCTGAATATTCAGGGTTTGAAGATAGTTGTACTTTGTTTTTATATGTAATAATGTTTATACCGCAAGGGGCACTATATTTCTTTTTTAGTTCTTCAATTTCTGCTTTTAATTTGTCAGTACTGACATTTAACTTTGATGCAATATCTTCAAGTTCAATGCCTTGTCCAGCAACAAATAGTATTGACATAACAATTTCACCAAGATTATCTAATCTGTCCATAAAATTCACCTTTTATTCTTTAATGTGTAAATTTAATATTTTGTTTTTATTATAACTAATTGATTATGCAAGTTAATTATATTTTGATAATAGTTTTTATGTAAATGTAGATTTATTACTTATATGTTAAACTTAATACTTAGATATTAATTTTTAATACTTTATTTTAATTATCATAATCATCAATTTTTTCATTAACTTGTCCCTCAACATAATCAGGGTTTTTCATTAATAAAATGTCGTCAAACAATGCCGATTGTTTAACCTTTAAAAATTGTACTTTCATAAGTTCTAACATTGCTTGAAAAGTGGATATGACTTCCGAACGGGAATAATCATCATCAAACATTTGACTAAACATCATTTCGTCTTTGTCTTGCATAATAACTTTAATTGCAAAAATCTTTTCAGCAACAGTGAAGCGGTCTTTTTCAATTTTTCTTTCTTTGCTTATTGTGGTTTTTTGTTGCAACTTAATCATCATTTTTGTAAAAGCATTTAATAAATTATCCATATTCATTTGCTTTAGTACATAACGATAATCATTTACCGATTCGTCTGGTTCTTTGTAAAAACGGTCAATATCTTCAATGGCTTTTAATTCTTCAGCCGCTTCTTTCATAATTTTGTATTCTTCAATTTTTCTTAACAATTCTTTTTCAGGGTCAAGTTCATCATCTTTTGGTTCTTCTGGTTTTGGCAATAGGGCTTTTACTTTAATTTCAAGTAAGGTAGCAGCAACAGCCAAAAATTCGCTTGCTTGGTCCCAATCTACATTTTCAGCACTTCGAATAAATTCAAGATATTCGTCAGTGATTTCACTCAGCACAACAGTTTTTAAATCAACTTTTTTATCTTCCATAATTGCAAGCAAAAGTTCGTAAGGGTTGTCAAAGTTTGCTAAAGTATATTTGTTTTCGCTATTTTCTTTGTTTTGATTTTGTGTTTGGTTTACGCTTTTGTTAGTTTCTTCGTTAACCAAATTGTTTTCAATTGTTGCATTATTTTGAATTTCTAAATTTTGTATTTGATTTAAGTTATCGTCATTTATTTGTAATTCATTATTTAATTGAGAATTACTAACTAATGTTTCAGTTTTTTCTAAATCAAAACTTATATCATTTGCCTTGCTTTCAGCAAAATCATTTGTTTCTTTTTCAAAATTAAAATCTTTGTTTTCAAAGTTTTCATCCATATTACACCCCAAAAATTAAAGCCCAAAGCCAAGTAAACCCATATTGAATATAACTTATAATAAAACTTAAAATACCAGTGAATGATTCTACTAAAATGATTACAAGCAAAAGTATCATACCATAACGCATATTGAAATCTACATATTTATTGTCATACCTTAAAAATGCGTTAATAAAATTAAAACCATCTAGTGGATAAATTGGTAAAAGATTAAATACCGCCAAGACAATATTAATAGACATACAAAAGCCAAATAAATTAGAAAGGAAGAATTGGAATGTACTGTCTGGCATCAATGCAACAACAAGAACATAAAATGCTGCAAATACAAATGCTAATACAAAGTTAGTTATAACACCGGATAGCGAAACTAGTATTGTTCCTTTTTTGTGGTTACGAAAATTAAGTGTGTTAATAGGCACAGGTTTTGCCCAACCAAATCCTAAAACAACAAAGCACAAAAGTCCTAAAGCATCAAAATGTGCTAAAGGGTTGAGTGTTAATCTGCCATATGCTTTAGGGGTATTATCACCCATTTTGTATGCAGTGTATGAATGCATAAATTCGTGCGATACAATTGCAACCACAATCGCAATTAAGTACGCAATAATAACTAGTATTGCCTGCCCAGCAGACAAACCTTGAAGATAATAAAAAATCATAATTAACCTACAATGTTTTAATTTAGTATTTTATAAATACTTTAAAGATTTTAAAATAATAGTATTTTATTAAATATATTAACAAATTCTTTTCAATATTTTTGTTAAATTATTTTGTGTTTTAAATATCACAAACAAATTATGTTGTTAGTTTTTTTTAAATCATTTGTAAAATAATTTTTTTAAAATAGTTAAAAATCATTATAATCAAATTGATTATCATTTAATATATTATTTTTAAGTAAATTTTGTTGATAAATATTAAAAATGATTATCAATAAAATATTATAACAAAAAAACTACATTTATACAAGTGTTTGCACAAAAAGTTTATTTTATAGTTTAATTATGAAATTAATCTTTTTGTTAATGATAAAAAATATTAATTTATTATAATTTTCATATAAATGCAATATAAAAAATAAATTGTTGTTTTTTATGTATTTCTTTTATTTTGTTATTTTGCAAAAACTAAATTATTGTATTGCATTAAATTGAATAAACATAAAAAAATATTTTAATAACAAAAGTAAAAATATGTATTAATTAATTTTGTAAACTGATTAAAACAAATTTTAATTATAAGTAACTTTAATTGAATAAATTTAAAAACATTAGTCAAAAATTTTTATTATGAATATTATAGCAATTTTTTTAGCATTAAATATTGTGGCATTGCTACTTTTAGAACTTTCACCAAAGTATGTGGAAGCAAAATCTCCTAATAAAAAAACAAGAGAAATTGATGAAATAAAGTTTGCCGAATCAGAAAGAAGCAAACAAATACAAGCCAACGAAACTACACAATATGCAGTAATGCGTATAATTGTAAGTTTGCTAATTGCAGTGTTAGGAATAATAGGAGCAATGAATGTGCCTATGCCTGCATACGCAACATTTGCTTTTATATTTTTATTTATAGCAAATCTTGCCATAGCATTAGGTAGATTAGAAGGGTTTGATGTTATTAAGTACACTACATTAGGACTTGTTGCAAAAATATTTGCACAGTTGTGCTTTATCATTGCAATTAGTCTAATAATAGATAATACCGAAGTTTGTGTAGCAATCGTGTTATTAGGATTTATTGTAGGAGCAGCGTATCTAAAAGTTATTTTAAAAAAATCAACCTTAGTCCATTCGTATTATGTGCTTGTTAATGCATTAAAGTTTTCAAATTTAGGATTGTGTATTATTGCATTAATTTATAATCAATATGCATTTCCTATATTAGCAGTTGTTGGATATGTTTTAATAATTGCAAGTTCAACTTTGTATGTTGTTAATAAAAAAGGGTTAATTTATCTATCTAGTTCTCTGCACTATATAGGGTATATAATACTTGCATTGTCATTAAGTTATGTGTAAATGTGGATAACTGCTTTTAAAAAAAATTAAGTTAAATTTAAAAACAGTGTAAAAGCCCTAAATTTAATAATTACTTGACAATTAACAACAAAAATCATATAATTAGTGTGTAATTATATAGGAGAGAACAAATGGAAGTAATTTTTTTAAAAGATGTAAAAGGGTCAGGTAAAAAGGGCGAAATAAAGAATGTTTCAGATGGATATGCTAAAAACTTCTTAATTAAAAACGGCTTAGCAATAGTGGCGAGTGCAGGAGCAAAAGGTGAAGTAAAAGGTAAGAACGAAGCAAAACAATATCACTATGAACAAGATAAAACAAAAGCACAAGAACAAGCAACACAAATGCAAAAACAATCAGTAACCATACCTGTTAAAGTTGGGGAAAACGGCAAAATCTTTGGCTCAATAACAAGTAAGGAAATTGCCGATGCTTATGCAAAATTAGGCTTTGAATTTGATAAAAGAAAAGTAGTTTTAAATGAACCTATTAAAACATTAGGAACTTACTTAGTCGATATTAAGTTGTTTGAAGGTGTAACGGCAAAGGTGCAAGTTCAAGTTGTTAAAGAATAAAAATTAAAAGAGCATAAAAATGTTATTAAAATTAAAAAAAGATTGTAAAATTGTTTACAATCTTTTTTTGATAATAATATAAATATTTATTTTAAATAAAATTTTTTTTATGATGTTTTATTGCATAAAACTTAATTAATGTCTAAATTTTATTGACTTTTAATCAATGTCAATATAGTCAGCAATAAAAGTAATTGTAAACTCTGCAACTTCAGTAATTGGTGCTGTAATTACAATATCTTGAATGTAAGTTGTTAAAGGGTTATTAACACTTCCAGCATTACCACTTTGCAAATCTACTGCTGTACTTGTTTGTCCTATACCAGACATTGTTACTTGTGCTTCAAGGGTAGTTGGTTGTGTTATTTCTACTTTGTAATAAAACACTTTGTCAGCACTACTTTGTATTAATACATTAGCGGTACCTAATGTTGTTTTTGCTTCTTCACTTAAAACTGCTTGTTCGCCATCGTAAGTAAATGCTTCTTCAGCAAATGCAATATTTAATCCGTTGCCTTGTGCAGTAAATGTAATGCCATTGCCATTAGTGCCTTCACTTATTGCTATTGATAAGCCACCAGTAAAAGTAATTGAACCTGTTACTTCTTCACTTGTCCTAAGTGAAGCGAAAGATATTGTTAATGCTATTGAAATAGCAAGTAATACTGTAAGTAAAAGAATTGCTAATTTTTGTTTTGAAACTTTTTGCATTTTTATTTCTCCTTTGTTTGTTGGTTAGTTAATACATTTTAAATGTCGTAAAACTTATTTAATTTAATCGTTGTTTAAAAATCATAGTTATTAAAAATTGTAATTTTCATAATTAACTGCTTGTGCTTCAGGTTCTTGAGATTGTACTGTACTAGCAACTTGCTTAGGTTCAATTGTAGCATCTATCTTAAATGTTGTTGAAGTAAAGCCATCCATGGTAACAGTTATTTCTTCAATAATTTGTGCTAATGTAAGTGTGTGAGTTACATCCTCGTCACTTTTTGCAGCCACATCACCAGTTAACCCATCGAAATACTTTACTGTTAAGCCCGTAGGAGTTACTTTTGTATCAGGGGCAACAGTCCAAGTCATCGCAAGCGCGGAATTATTGGTAAAAGTTACTTTAATTTTGCCTAATGCGGTCTTAGCTGTATCATTTAATGTTGCAGTCGTCATCCCAGCATCGTATTTAAAGTGTGTTTCATTAAGTGTGAAAGAACAACCTGCATCTCCAGTGCCTACAAAGCTTAACCCACTGCCATTATCGCTCCAAGCGACAGATACATCACCAGTAAAAGTAACAGTACCAGTAGCCGATTCTGTAACGCGGAAACTAGCAAAAGTGATAGTAAGCGCAAAAGAAATTGCAAGTAAAATTGATAATGCTAAAATAGCAAGCCCTTGTTTTGAAGTTTTTTGCATAATTTTTTCTCCTTTGTTTTTTTGTTATACAATTTTGTCCCAAATAGAAAATCTAGTAAATAAATGAATTATTTGTTACAAAAATAGTATAACTGTTTCTTTATTTTTTGTCAAATAAATTAAATATATACAATAAAAATCAAAAATTTTTTTATTATAAAAATAATATAGGTATAAAAAAGTTATGCTAAAACTAAAAGCAAAGAAAAACTTTATAAGATATAAAAAAACTATAAGACTAAAGTTAAAAAAATTATTAAAACTTTTTTTAAACTTGTTAAATTTAAAATAATTATACGCTATGCAATATTTAGTTAAGAAACACTGTTTAAACAATGACAATTAATAGTTAAAAAACAAAAGAAGATATAAACATTATTTTTAAAAGGTACATTTTAAAATGACAATAAGAAAAATATTTATAATAAAAATAAAATAAGCAATAAATATTTCATAAAATAAGTAACTTTTTACCATAAAAGAATTTTACAAAAAAGTAAAAAAATAGTAAAAATAAAGAACTTTTTGTACAATTTCATATACAAATTTTTTGCAAACAAGTTGTTTTCTACATTGCAATTTTGTTAATTTTTGTATACAAATAGTGTGCTTTGTGCATTATTTTTTACTTAACTTTTCCTTTGCAAATACTGAAACAAAAAAGATAATAAAAAAGGAGA
The DNA here is from genome assembly GCA_944372675.1 of uncultured Clostridia bacterium. Classification (GTDB taxonomy): domain Bacteria; phylum Bacillota; class Clostridia; order Christensenellales; family UBA1242; genus CAKVOD01. The sequence continues at coordinate 100 of CALVZW010000017.1, read as the reverse complement.
TTAAAAAATTATGCAAAAAGTTTCAAAACAAAGTCTTGCAATGTTAGCACTTTCAATTTTACTTGCTATTTCAATTGCATTGACATTCACATTCGCCGCT
>CALVZW010000016.1 GCA_944372675.1 uncultured Clostridia bacterium | reverse complement strand
GAAAATCCCACCCTACACACTCCACCCCACCGCATAGCACAAAACACAAATAGAACATATACTTTCGCTTAACCTTTGGACTTTTGCGAGTAGCAAAAGACAAAAGTTAAAGTGCAAACGCACCTAACTTTGCTTTTATCACTCCACAAACTCCACAGGTCAAGGAAAATTTTCCTTGTCCTAGGGGGTCGTAGGGGGGATAGAAAATCCCACCCTACACCACCCTACACCACCCTACAAACAAAAAAAATAGCATAAATGCTATTTTTAAACTTTACCATCAGTACTACCAAAACCACCAGTGCGAGTTGAGTTAATTTCTGCTTCATTATCAACAGTCAAATACTTCATAAAAATACCTTGCCCTATCTTTTCGCCAACTTTAAAAGTGTAAGGGTTAGAACCAAGATTGCGAAGCAAAAAGCCAATGTTACCTTCGTTGTTTTCATTGTTGTAATAATCGGCATCAATTACACCAATGTTATTACCACATACAATACCCCTTTTGCCCATTCCGCTTGTGGTACATAAAATTAAAACTTCATCTTCTTCAAATTGTGCCTTAATATCACTAAACACCAAATAAACCCCGTTTGGTTCAATAGTAAATTCTATCGGCGAAAAAAAATCATACCCCGCAGAAAACTTTGTTGCCCTTTGTGGCATTTTAATTTCGCTTTCGCTTGTTCTTTTGTTTACTATTTCAAATCTTCTCATTTTGCACTTCCTTTTTTGATATCAAATTTAACGCTAAATCAAACACTAAGTTTTGTTGCGCTTTGTTTTTTGTGTAAATTAGTATGTCATCATTGTTGTTTGATATGTTTACTTCAGTTAATCCATAATTTTCAATTAAATTTTGTCCAACCTTTGCTTGCCCGTTACAATCAATAATCGCAAACTCTTTAATTTTGTAAACCTTTTCTGTGTCAGCATAAAAATATTTAACTTTCTCCATTTCTTCATCCGCTAGCGATATGAATAAATAATTTCCGTTCTTTTCTCCAACTAATATGCCCGCTTTAATCGGTGGCTTAACTAAATTGCCGAAATTGTCAAAATAAATTACAACAGGCTTTGCTTCATTACCCCTAATTAACTTAATTAAATTTAATTCTCCAATTTTTCCTAGTTCAGCATTAAGGCCATTTGCATTTTTAATATGCAATTCAGATATTTGTTTATTTTTTGTGCATATTTCATAAATAGTATAATTATCTAACACACTTTTTAATTTTAAACTAAAAATACATTTTCCCGTTTTTTCTTCACATACAGCAAAATGCTTACCCAACTCATCACATTGAGTTAATAACATTAATTCCATAACTCACCATTATTTTTTTGTTTTATTAAATTTATTGCTTTGTATTAAAATTTTATAATTTACAGTTAACCCCCATAAAAATTAACACTAAGCATAGTTTTTAAAGTAGTTATATTGATAAATTAATTCAATAATTTCTTGTTTGTCATAATATTTTAACAAATTTTCTTTAAATTTGTCAATATCTTCTTGTGTAACTGAATCATCAAGTGCAATAAAATCTTTTATGTTAGAAGTGTAAATATTTTGCACATACATACCACTTAATGACGAAACAAATACTGTGTTTTTTATGTCTTCACTAAATATACTATAACCTTGTGTTAATGTGCTATTATAACTTAGCCCTAATAAATCACAAATTGTAGGATACAAATCATAAGTACTACAATATGTGTTGTTTATCATCTTTGGCAATTCGTCATTATATATTATACAAGGTAAGTGGTTGCCTTCAATATTTGAATAATCATCTTTTTCAACACCTTTAATGTGATAACACATATCAGAATAATAAGCATTATGGTCGGCATACATAACTATTGTTGTTTTATCAAGTATTCCTTTTTCTTTTAAAGTTTTAAAGATGTATTGAACCATTTTGTCTGTATCCATTGTAAAGGCTTTAAATTGTTTATATTTTTTTAACAAATTTTCATCTGTTGGTATTTGTAAATTGGTATAATTATTTACATAATTTAAATACTCATCAAAATGTTCTTCAACATAATTTAAATTGTCAGCAATTCTTGGGTTATTGTAATCATAAGGTCCGTGCGTTGAAATTGTAGTGTACTGCGAATAGAATCTTTTTCCATCAGGGATAAACAAATCTACCATATTTTCAATATAATCACTATCTAGTATCCAATCGCCAAAACCTTTAGTAATGTTTTCGAGTGTGCAATCTTCAATACCATAGACATTATTAAAACCAAGTGCAACATTCACATTTTCTCTGTCATAAAAAGTTTTTGTATATCCGTGGAAGAAATTTACCGCAGTTGCTCCGTCTTGTTTCATAAGATTAGGCAACGAATAAGGTTGATTTATTCCAACACCGCTACAATATCCGCTATATAGTTTTTCATTTGCAATATGACCGACTATTGAAATTTCTTCACTAATATTTGTTTTATTTCTTGCGTAAAAACTGTTCATATATTGTGCGCCGTCATATTCGCCCATTCTCATACTCCATAAAAATGGAGTGTAAATAGGGTCAATGGAAAATGAGTCAAAACTTTCGAGCATTATAATTATCAAGTTATCACCAGTTCCAATTCCGCTATACTGACTTTGTGCGACATAGTTTTCCCCACTTTTTAATGCTTCCTTAACTTTCGCTTGGTCCTCTTCACTCATTTCACCACCACTAAACAAAAAATCACCTAAGTTTTTTAAGTAAAAACCATAAGTACCAAACATTTGTAGTGATTCCGTTTTTAGAAACATATTATCCCACAATTCTTCATCACTAAAAGGTTCGTCCAAATTTTCTTCTTGTATTTCGGCATTTACTCTTATAGTTTGAATTTGTGCATTAAACAAACTAAAACCGCCAGCCATTAGTGCAATAAATGCAGAAAGTACAATAGTAAATTTACTTTGCTTTGTTAGTGTCATTGAACATTCGGTGTTTTTATTAAGATAAACCGCTGAAAAAATAAACAGTCCATATATTAGCAAGTTAACTAATATGCTCACTAAGTCCAAAAACTCAAATTTAAACGCATTTGCCCCTTCAACACCAAGATTTAACATTGACAAACTAAATATATCTCCAAATACATTATTAAGGGTGGCATTTACCATATTTAATGCAACTTGAATTAATAAGAAGAATGAAGCGACACATATCCAAGCAACTCCGCCTGTTTTAAATAAAAATAACACACCTAAAAACAAACAAATAATTGCTAAATCAAAAATAAGATATTTTGGTAATATTCCTATCCCTAAGGTTAAAAAATTTACCATTTCTAAAACTATTGCAAATACCACAAACATTAAAGGAAATATCCACTCACGGACATATAACTTTTTTGTTACATTTGCGTTTAACATATAATTTTTACCCCCTTTTGTATTACTTTCAGTTCAAAATCGGAACACTCGCCACATTCGCCATCTTGATTAATGTACATACAACTTTTTACTTTAGCATAATCGACACTTGCAACTTTTATTTTCTTTGAATTTTTTAATTTTTTATAGCCAAACAAAAACATTTTTGCAATTCTTATTTTGCCCATTAATGAAACAAATTTGCGTTTATTTTTTTCACAAAACAACACAACATCAACTTTACCATCATTTAGTTTTGCTTCTTTATTTAACTTAAACCCTGCAACACTTTTTGAGTTAATAAACAATAATAATGAAGCAGAACCTTTGTAGTTTAATTCATCGCTTTCAAACTCAACTTCAAATGTTTTTCCAAATAAGGCTTCTTTAATTCCACCAAAAAAGTATGCAATTCTGCCCATTTTCCTTTTTGCATTTTGCTTAGTATCATAAGAAGTTGATGTAAATATTCCAATACCGCATACATAAATACAATAACTGCCGTTTACTTTCATAATATCATATTCCATAACATTGTCTTTAAGAATAATATCTAAAGCCTTATCCACATTTTTAGGTATATTTAAACTTCTTGCGACATCGTTACAAGTTCCGCTAGGAATATAGCCAATCTTTGGTGCGTTTTCCTTTTCAGCAAGTGCGTTTACTGTTTCATTTAGTGTACCATCACCGCCTGTTACTACGACTGTATCATATTCCTTATATTTTTCGTTCAATATATCTATTATATGCGATTTGTACTGCGTTTCAACAAAATCTACAACTTCATATTTTTCTTTTAATCTTTCAATAATCTTATTATTGTTCTTCTTTCCATTACCACTCATTGGGTTGCTTATATATAAACATTTCATAAAAATATATTATCACTTTTACATAAAAAAGTCAATGTTTTACTTTATTCTTTATGCAGGGTAGAATTTCTTATTTTTTATGTAGGGGGATTTCCCATCCCCCTACAACCCCTAGTGCAAGGACAGGGTCCTTGACCTGTGGAGCCTTTGGAAAGACAAAACCAAATTTTGTGCGTTTGCACTCAAAAACTTTGTCTTTTGCTATTCGCAAAAGTCCAAGTGTTAATGCAGGGTATGTGTTCTATTTTTAGTTACTACTAAAACTGAGTTTTTGTCTAAGGGAACTACCCGTTCCCTTAGCAACCTTTAGGCAAGGAAAATCTTCCAAGCCCAGTGGAGTTTGGTAAGTACATAAAATTTAGTTAATACATAAAAACTTTTTATTATTATTTTATTTTTTGCTTCGCAAAAATTAATAATAAAAATCTTTTATCACTAAATTTATGCCCTTTTCAAAACTACACATCAAAATTATTAAACATAAAACACAATTAACTTTTTTTTAGTAATATCATTTATTCATACAAACCACAAATAGAACATACACTTTCGCATAACCTTTGACCTTTTGCGGTAGCAAAAGGCAAAAGTTTCAAGTGCAAACGCAACTTACTTGGCTTTTACTATCCCAAAGGCTCCAAAGGTCAAGGACAATGCTCTTGTCCTAGGGGGTCGTAGGGGGGATGGAAAATCCCACCCTACACACTCCCCACCACCTAGTACAAACCACAATAGAACATACACTTTCGCATAACCTTTGACCTTTTGCGGTAGCAAAAGACAAATGTTTTAGTGCAAACGCAACAAACTTGGCTTTTACTATCCCAAAGGCTCCAAAGGTCAAGGGCAATGCTCTTGTCCTAGGGGGTCGTAGGGGGGATGGAAAATCCCACCCTACACTCTCCCCACAACGCCTAGTATAAAACTACAAATAGAACATACACTTTCGCTTAACCTTTGAACTTTTGCGGTTAGCAAAAGACAAAAGTTTAAAGTGCAAACGCACTAAACTTGGCTTTTATAACCCAAAGGCTCCACAGGTCAAGGACCCTGTCCTTGCTACTCGCGGGTCGTAGGGGAATGGGAAATTCCCCTACACACAAAAAGCCAATGCCCACCCCGCATATACAAAAAAACTTAAAGCACGAATTGCTTTAAGTTTTAATATATTATTGATTATCATTCAAATTAAATTTGTTAGAGTTATCTCTTTCTAAATTTTCAAGCATCGCAATTTTTTCTTCATTTTTGATAGCGTTTATTCTACGATATTGTTTAAGTCCTGTTCCTGCAGGAATTAATTTACCTACAATAACATTTTCTTCAAGTCCCATAAGTGGGTCAATCTTACCGCTAACCGCTGCCGCTGTAAGTGCGTTTGAAGTACTTTCAAATGCTGCGGCTGCTAGGAATGAATTGCTTTCAAGTGATGCTTTTCTTATACCAAGCAACAATCTCTTTGCAGTTGCAGGCTCTTTGTCTTGTTCAAGCATTTGCTTGTTAACTTCGTCAAGCAATGTTAAATCTACTGTTTGTCCTGGTAAGAAATCAGTATCACCAGCATCTTCAATCATAACTTTACGAAGCATTTGTCTTACAATTATTTCAACGTGCTTTGCATTGATTGCAACACCTTGTTGTCTGTAAATTTGTAATACTTCTTTAATCAAATATTCTTGTACGCCACGAACACCCTTAATTCTTAGGATATCATTAGGATACAAAGAACCTTCTGTTAAAGCATCACCTGCTTCAACATAATCGCCGTCTTTGACTTTTAATCGTTTTCCAAAAGGCAATAAGTAATCTTGTTGTTCGCCGTCTTTACTTGTTACAGTAATTTCAAAACGCTTGTTAACTTCGTTTATGCTAACGCGACCAGCAATGTCTGTAATAACCGCAACACCTTTTGGTCTTCTTGCTTCAAAAATTTCTTCAACTCTTGGCAAACCGCTAGTAATATCGGCAGCAACTGCGACACCACCACTGTGGAAGTTCTTCATAGTCAACTGAGTACCTGGTTCACCAATTGATTGTGCTGCAATGACACCAACTGCTTCACCAATATTGACAAGGTCGTTACCCGCCATATTTCGTCCATAACACTTAGCACAAACACCGTGTCTTGAACAACAAGTTGAAAGTGAACGAATTTCAACTTCTTTAACTCCAGCATCTTCAACCGCTTTGGCTTGTGCTGGACTAATCATTGTATCGGCTGGTACAATAACTTCTTTAGTCTTAGGGTCAACAATATCTTTAACTGAATATCTACCAGAAATACGGCTAGATAATGTTTCAATAACTGCATCATCACCCCAAAGTTCTCTAACAACAATACCACGAGGCTTTTCACCATTTGATGCAAAACAGTCCATTTCACTAATTACAACATCTTGTGCAGCAACAACAAGTCGACGAGTTAAGTAACCTGAACCTGCTGTTTTAAGCGCTGTATCAACGACACCCTTTCTTGCACCACGGGCAGCCATAAAGTATTCAATAGTACTCATACCTTCACGGAAGTTAGATTTAATAGGAATATCAACCTTTTCACCCGATGTATTACTCATAATACCACGCATACCGCACATTTGGTTAATTTGTTCGGCTTTAGCACGCGCTTTTGAATCTGCCAAAATCTTAAGACTGTTAAATTCGCCAAGATTATTAAGCACAATCTTTTTCAATCTTTCAGTGGTATCGTTCCACAAATCAATGTTCTTTTGTGCTTTTTCAGGGTGAGTCATAAACCCTCTTTGATAAAGTTTTTCATTTTCCAAAACAAGTTTTTGTGTTTCTTCCAAAAGTTCTTTCTTTTCTTTTGGTATTACCATATCAAATACTGATATTGAAACCGCTGCGATTGTTGAATATTTAAATCCGCACGCTTTAATCTTATCAAGTGTTTTGATTGTTTCAGTTTGTCCAACTTTTTCAAATGCTGCTGCAATTATTTTACCAAGCAACTTCTTTTCAACTGTTTCGTTAACTTCATATTTTAATGCGTTTTCGCGTTTCGTTCTGTCAACAAGACCTAAGTTTTGTGGTAAACATCTGTTGAAAATAATTCTACCAACAGTAGTTTCAACTCTACCTCTTATAATTTCGCCTTCAAACTCAACATTACGCATTACATAAATGCTTGCTTGCAATGAAATAACGCCAAGTGCGTAAGCCATAAGTGCTTCTTCTTCATCACTAAACATCATTCCTTCGCCAAGCGCACCTTTTTTGTTAATGGTTATCCAGTAAACACCAAGCACAATATCTTGTTCTGGCGACATAACAGGTGAACCATCCGATGGCTTTAAGACATTGTTTGAAGAAAGCATTAACAATCTTGCTTCAGTTCTTGCTTCAATAGACAATGGTACATGGACAGCCATTTGGTCACCGTCGAAGTCCGCGTTAAACCCAATACAAACTAATGGATGCAACTTCATTGCTCTACCGTCAACCAAAACAGGTTCGAATGCTTGAATACCAAGTCTGTGCAATGTTGGCGCACGGTTTAAAAGTACTGGATGGTCTTTAATAACATCTTCAAGCACATCCCATACAACTGGCTTTTCTCTTTCAATTAATTTTCTTGCACTCTTTAAGTTTTGTGCTTCATTCATTTCAACAAGTTTTTTCATAATGAATGGCTTAAAGAGTTCAAGTGCCATTTCTCTAGGAAGTCCGCATTGATAAATCTTAAGTTCAGGTCCTACCACGATAACAGAACGACCAGAATAGTCAACACGCTTTCCTAGTAAGTTTTGACGGAATCTACCATATTTACCCTTTAACATACTAGCAAGTGATTTTAATTCTCTTTGCTTAGCACCACCTGTAACAGGTTTTCCGCGTTTGCCGTTGTCAATAAGACTATCAACCGCTTCTTGCAACATTCTTTTTTCGTTTCTAATAATAACTTCAGGCGCACCTAGTTCCATAAGTTTTTTAAGACGGTTGTTACGGTTAATAACTCGTCTGTATAAATCATTAAGGTCGCTAGTTGCATATCTTCCACCTTCCAAAACAACCATTGGTCTTAATTCAGGTGGTAAAACTGGTAAGCAATCAAGAATCATCCAAGATGGCTTACTTCCTGTTTTAATAAAACTTTGTACAATATCAAGTTTTTTAATGTTCTTTAATCTTCTTTGACCTTTAGCAGTTTTTAAACTTTCAGATAATTCTTTTGCTTCTTTTTGTAAATCAAGTCGGTCAAGTAACTCCTTAATTGCTTCAGCACCCATACCAACTCTAAATGCGTTGTAACCCCATTTTTCAACTAAATCACGGTACTCACGGTCAGACAAGATTTGTTTAAATTCAAGGTCAGTGTCCTTAGGGTCAAGCACAATGTAGTTAACATAATAAAGTACTTGTTCAAGTGCTCTTGGTGTTAAATCAAGCAATACACCAATGCGTGTAGGAACACTTTTAAAGAACCAAATATGTGAACAAGGAGTGGCAAGTTCAATATGCCCCATTCTTTCACGGCGTACTCTTGAAAGTGTAACTTCAACGCCACACTTATCACAAATAACACCTTTATATCTAATTCTTTTATATTTTCCACAATAACATTCCCAATCTTTTCTTGGCCCAAAAATTCTTTCGCAGAAAAGTCCGCCCATAACAGGCTTTTGTGTACGATAGTTGATTGTTTCGGGATTTGTTACTTCGCCGTGCGACCACTCGCGGATTCTGTCCGGAGACGCTATTCCTATTTGTATTGAATCAAAATTATTTAGTTCAAACATTTGTTATTTCTCCTAATCATTATCATATAAATCGTCGAACAAATCGTCCGTTTCAAATTCATCTTCCTCAGGACTTACTGCTTCAATGCCATAATCGTCTTGGGCAGACTCGATTTCATTGTCTGTGTCATTAATTTCAATGTCATCAGCAATTTCAATGTCTTTAAGTTCTTTATCTCTTTCCTTAATAGTCTTTTTAATGTCAACATCGTAATCACTCAATTCACTCAATGAAATTTCTTTGTGTTCGTCATTTAAAATGCGGACATCAAGTGCAAGGCTTTGGAATTCTTTCATTAACACTTTGAATGCTTCAGGAACACCTGGTTCAGCAATAGGTTCACCCTTTACAATCGCTTCATAAGTTTTATTTCTTCCGCTTACATCATCCGATTTTACAGTTAACAATTCTTGTAAAATGTTAGCAGCACCATATGCTTCAATAGCCCAAACTTCCATTTCACCAAACTTTTGTCCACCGAACATTGCCTTACCACCAAGTGGTTGTTGTGTTACAAGTGCGTAAGAACCGATACTTCTTGCGTGCATTTTTGAGTCAACCATATGGTCTAGTTTCAACATATACATATATCCAACAGTTACCTTATTATCAAAAGGTTGTCCTGTTCTACCGTCATATAAGGTCATTTTACCATCTTCAGGCAAATCGTTTTCCTTAAGCATTTTTTCAATATCGTTTTCGTTAAAACCATCAAATACTGGTGTTGCTACATGAATACCTAATGTTTTTGCAATTAATCCTAAATGCACTTCAAGTAATTGTCCCAAGTTCATACGAGAAGGTACACCCAATGTATTTAACACAATGTCAACAGGTTGTCCGTTTGACATAAATGGCATATCTTCAACAGGTAAAACTCTTGATACAACACCCTTGTTACCGTGTCGTCCAGACATCTTATCCCCGACAGATATCTTTCTCTTTTGTGCAACAGTAACTTTTACAAGTTGGTTAACACCTGGTTCAAGTTCGTCTTTATTCTTTCGTGATAATACTTGTACATCTACAACTATACCACCTTGTCCGTGGTCAACAGTCAAACTTGTATCTTTAACTTCTCTTGCCTTTTCACCAAAAATTGCTCTTAACAATCTTTCTTCTGGTGTCAATTCAGTTTCGCCCTTTGGTGTGATTTTACCAACAAGAATATCACCTGGTTTAACTTCCGCACCAACTCGAATTATACCGTTTTCATCAAGATTTTTAAGTGATTCTTCGCTAATATTAGGAATATCTCTTGTAATTTCTTCATCACCAAGTTTTGTTGCTCTTGCTTTTGTTTCGCTTGTAGTTAAGTAAATTGATGTAAACACATCTTCCTTAACAAGTCTTTCAGAAATAAGGATAGAGTCTTCGTAGTTATAACCTTCCCAGTTCATAAATGCTATTAGCATATTTTTACCGAGAGCCAATTCGCCACCGTTTGTTGAGTAGCCATCAGCAAGCACTTCACCTTTTTTAACTTTGTCGCCTTTATTAACGCAAGGTTTTTGATTTAAGCAAGTATCCTTATTAGTTTTTACAAACTTAACTAATGGATATTTATGTTCTTTGTTGTTTTCGTCTATAACTCTAATTTCTGTACCAGAAACATAACTTACTACGCCATCAGTTTCGCTAAGCACCATTGCCCCACTATCACGAGCAATTTTTTCTTCCATACCCGTACCAACAAAAGGTGCTTCAGTTCTTAACAATGGAACCGCTTGTCGTTGCATGTTTGAACCCATCAACGCACGCTTTGCTTCGGTGTTTTCAAGGAACGGAATTGTTGTTGTTGCCGCTGACAATAATTGTCGTGGTGAAACTTCAACATAGTCAATTCTGTGTCTATCAACTTCAATAATTCTGTCTTTAAATCGACATACTAAACGGTCATTCATTAAACAGCCGTTTTCATCAAGCGGTTCAGTTGCTTGTGCAATAAAGTACTTTTCTTCTTCATCCGCCATTAAGTAATCAATTTGGTCAGTAACAAAGCCTGTTGCCTTGTCAACTTTACGATATGGTGATAATATAAAACCATATTCGTTAATTTTTGCATATAGTGCAAGTGAGTTAATAAGACCAACCGATTGTCCTTCTGGAGTTTCAACAGGACAAATACGGCCATAGTGAGTGTAGTGAATATCACGCACTTCAGCACTTGCTCTTTCCTTTTTGATACCGCCAGTACCAACTGCTGATAATCTACGCTTTTGTGTAAGTTCAGCAATAGGATTTACTTGGTCCATAATTTGTGATAACTGACTTGTTGCCACAAAGTTACGCAATTCTTTATTAATAGGTCTAGCATTGACAATGGTTGTAGGGTCTGCTTGTGATAAATCTTGACTCTGCATACTTTCCTTTGCCAAGTTAACCAATTTTACCATACCTTGTCTTAATGCACCCGCCATAAGTTCGCCAACAGGACAAACACGACGATTTGCTAAGTGGTCAATGTAATCGGTTACACCAATGTCAACATTTAAATCAAGCATAAAACTTATTGACGCAATAAGGTCATCAATTGTCAAAGTTTTTGAACATAACTTATCAACATTTTCTCTTATTGCTTGTAGTTTTTCTTCTTTTGTCTTGTATTCAGAAATTATCTGCATAAGTGTTGGATAGTGAACAAGTTCGTAAACGCCAAGTTCCTTAGGGTCGCAATTAATAACTTTTTCAAGGTGAACCATACGGTTACCAATCATTTTATGTCCGCGTCCTTCAACTTCAACCCAAACTTCATTTATTCCAGAATCTTGAATTTCCCAAGCAAGTGTTCTATCAATTTCAGTGCCTTTTTTGATAACTTTATCTTCAAGCACAACATCTTCAAACAAAACTTGCTTAATAATTCTGTTTGCCAAACTCAATTTGTTATTGAATTTGTATCTACCAACTTTTGCTAAATCATATCTTTGTTCAGTGTAGAACACATTGTTAATATAATTCTTAATAGCATCAACACTAGGTAATTCAGTTGGTCGCAATTTTTTAGATAATTCAAGCAAACAATCTTCAGGTGTCTTAAATGGCTCTTTAGCAAGTGTGTTTTTAATTAATTCATTACCACCAAATAAGTCAATAATGTAATCATTAAATACTTCAGTGTTGCTTTCGTCTTCCTTTTTAACACCCTTCTTTTTCATAAAGGCTTTTGCTTCATCATAAGACCAAAGCATACCCTTTAAAAATACGCCAAGCGACATTTTGCTTGCTCTGTTTATTGTCGCCTTAATTATTCCTAATGGCGTAGTTTCAAATTCAATCCACTCACCACGATTAGGAATCATTTGTCCGCTAAACAATTTTGTACCGGTTTTGTCAATTTCTGATTTGTAGTAAACACTAGGACTACGCACAATTTGACTAACAATAACTCTTTCAACACCATTAATAATAAAAGTACCTTCTTGAGTCATCATCGGCATATCGCCCAAATAAACTTCTTTTTCAATAACAGAACCAGTTTCACGATTGATTAGCCTACAAGTCGTCATAATAGGACAAGAGTAGGTAAGCCCTCTTCTCATACATTCGTACTTGTCATACTTAAATTCTGGAACTAGTTTAACTGAAAGAAAACTCAATTCCGCCTTACCACTAAAATCAACAATAGGCGAAAATTCTTTCATAATGCTCCACATACCTTCTTCAATAAATTTACTGAAAGAATCCTTTTGAATTGAAATAAGGTATGGTAATTCTATAGGGATATCTCCGTGCAAAATCTGCAATCTTTCCCTTTTACCATACTTTACTTTGACTGCTTGTCTACCATTTTCACTTTTTTGAATCATTTAAATGCTCCTATCAAAATATTTTATCAATTTCCTTGCAATTTTTATTTTTGTATGCTATTATTTGACAAAAGTTATTAAAAATTAAAAGCCAAACAGCATTAATTAGAACGGCAAAAATGCCATTTCATAACCGAACAAAACTACAAAAAAACGGATATGTAATTGATTTTAGATAAAATACATAGTATATTACCATAATTAATTTTTAAAGTCAAGCGAAAAAGGAAAAGTTTTTTGCATTTTTTACTAAATTTGCTACTTTTTTGCATATTTTTAAGAAAATAGGAAGTTTTTGTGTTTTTTTACCTTAAATATGCATAACATTAAACAAAGGAGTTTAAATTGAAAACTACGAGTTTTTTAAAAGAAAAATATATAGCACACCGTGGCTATTTTAACAACACCACTATTTGTGAAAATTCACTACCCGCCTTTGAGTGTGCAATAAAAAATGGATATGCCATTGAATTAGATATTCAGCCAACCAAAGATAATGAAATAGTTGTTTTTCACGATAGCACCCTACTTCGTATGACTGGACAAAACGGTAAAGTTAGCGATTACACTTACAATGAACTACAAGAATTAAATTTATTAAATACTAATCAAAAAATACCAACCCTACAACAAGTTTTAAAATTAGTTAACGGGCAAACTCCATTGCTAATTGAAATAAAACCAAACAATTTAAAAGTTGGCAAATTAGAAACAAAATTAATGCAATTATTAAATGAATATAACGGGCAATATGCAATACAATCATTTAACCCATTCATAATTTTATGGTTTAAAAAGAATGCACCTAATGTAGTTCGCGGTATATTGTCCGCAAAATTTACAAAAAACTTTGAGAATAGACCAAATGTTATAAAACGCATAATATTAAAAAGTATGATATTAAACAAATTCTTCACACCTGATTTTATAGCATACAATGTACTTAACTTGCCATTAAAGAAAATACAGACCAATAAAAATAAAGGAATAATAATTTTAGGGTGGACAGTAAAATCTCAACAACAATATGAAAAAATAAAAGACTATGTTGACAACATAATCTTTCAAGACTTCAAACCGCAAAAGTAATTACTTTTGCTTTTTTATTTATATATAATATATTCGCTCAAAAAAAAATTTTTAAAATTTAAACTGTTGTGCATAATTTATAAAATATTACTATAAATGAAAGAGAAAACAAATAAAAATGAATAATGCTTACAATATAAAAATACAAAAAAAGGGGCTTCCTACCATACTTAAGCACCCTTTTAAATTTTGTTTACATTTGTTTGTTAAAAAATCTTATTGCTTTGTCCATACAAATTACGGCAATTAACCATAAAACTGATAGCAAAACAAGAATATAAATAATTATTGAACCAGCATTGTATCCCCCAAATATCCATTCAACCAAATTAAAGTTAAATATTCCTACAAGTCCCCAATTAAGACCGCCTATCATTAAGATTATAAATGCTATCCAATTTAATATTATTTTAATGTCAGCCATTGCATACCTCCAAATTTAGTGTTTGTATATTTTTCCTTTTTATTCATTTTTTTCGCACTTTCTTTTTTGTAGGAAAGTTGGTTTTTACCTAAAAAAACTACCATTTTTTTTGCAGGGTGGATTTCCCATCCCCCTGCACCCCTAGTGCAAGGACAGGGTCCTTGACCTATGGAGCCTTTGGAAGACAAAGCCAAGTTTTGTGCGTTTACACTAAAACTTTTGTCTTTTGCTACTCGCAAAAGTCCAAAGGTTAAAGGGAGTGTGATGTTCTATTTGTATTTGGCATCAATGAATGATATTAGCAAATAATGTTAATTGTGTTTTATATTTAGTTATTGATATATGTAGTTTGGAAATAACATAAATTTAGTGATAAAAGATTTTTATTGTTAATTTTTGCGAAAGCAAAAAATAAAAATAATAATAAAAAGTTTTTATGTACTAACTAAATTGAGTGTACTTTGCCAAACTCCACTGGGCTTGGACCCTGTCCTTGCCTAAAGGTTGCTAAGGGAACGGGTAGTTCCCTTAGATAAAAATTTAGTTTTAGTACTATCTAAAAATAGAACATAAACACACCTTTACACTTGGACTTTTGCGGTAGCAAAAGACAAAAGTTTTGAGTGCAAACGCACCAAACTTTGCTTTTAAAACCCAAAGGCTCCACAGGTCAAGGGCAATGCTCTTGTCCTAGGGGGTGCAGGGGGGATGGAAAATCCCACCCTACACTCTCTCACCCCCGCCTAATACTCACTACAAATAGAACACGCACTTTGCTTAACCTTTGGACTTTTGCGGTAGCAAAAGACAAAGTTTTAAGTGTAAACGCAAAAACTTGGCTTTTACTATTCTACAAACTCCACTGGGCTTGGACCCTGTCCTTGCACTAGGGGTTGTAGGGGAATGGGAAATTCCCCTACACATCACACACCCAGTGAATACATTACTAAATTTTGTTTTCTTTTACTTTGACATTGACATAAACTTCAACATCTCTTAAGTAATCGCCTTCGTTAAATTGAACGATTTTGTCAAACTTTTTTCCATATTTTTGATGAAACTTATCATAAATATTTAATATGTCAATTTGATATTGCTTTGATAAATTAATAGCCCCTTGCACTTCGCTATCAATCAAATTTTGTAAAGCCTTTGATATGACATCAGTGCTATCATTCATTGATTCGGCATAAATATCTGCATCATATTCGCTTTGTTGTATGCTAGATATCGAATATTCTAATTCAGTATTAAATTTAATAATAGGTATATTATCACTTGTTATTTCATATTCAATACTTTCTTTGCTGTTAATAATGTCTAAAACTACAGTCGCATCTTTAAAATATTCATTATTGATATTATTAAGTTCAATAAATGAAGAACTTTTGGTTGGCATAAGCCAGTGGAATCCCCTATATTGTAAGGGGTCAAGCGTTACAACCACTTTGCCTGACTTAAGAACAACTATCGAACCATCATTTAAAATTTGCTTGCTTGATTGGCTACTTTGTTCACCAGAACTTCCGCTACTCTGCTCACTACCCGAACTTTGACTATTTCCCGCCGTCATTGGTTGACTAGATTGTTGTCCACTAGAACTTTCGCCTGAACTCGATTGACTTTCACCGCTTCCACTTTGTTCATTTGTAGAATTTTGCGTACTTGCTTGCGAACTCGATTGACTTGATGAAGAAGATAGTTGTAATCTACTAATTATACTTGTTTGTGCAGGTGAATAATAACCAAAAAGCAACTTATTTAATGTAGAATCAGTACCAAATATGTTTTCATTGTTATAACTAATAAGTCGCAATAATGAATCTTTATCAGAAGATGAATTAGCCGAAATTTCCAACATTTCCTTAGCACTGTTTGGAGTTGTAGCAATAGTTAAATATCCTATATCTCTGTTACGAATAAAGTAATCTAAAACGGAATTAATATCTTCTCCTATTGCTTGTTCATTAATAATTAAGATATTTGCGTGTGCAACCCCAATGTCTTTGCCCTCATTTAACTGCAAACTTGCTATTGCTTGGTCAATGGTTTTTCCAACACTTGATTTAACTTCCCTTTTTTCTTTGTATCCACTTTGACTAGATTCTGGTACCATAATTTGTGCCGACACTTCATATTGTTCTTGCATTTTATCAATTCCAAATGCTAAAATTAAAGTTCTATCTTGTGCTTGTTGTGGTAGTGCAATAAAAATAGGTAACAATATTATTAATGCAACAATTAAAATTGCTAAATAACCTTTTCTTATTTCCTTTTTAGTCATAAATTATCCCCCTCATTCTATTTTGCTTTTTTTGCTTACTTCTACAAATAAAGTGAACAGTAATTATATTCAAAGCAACAAATAGTAATATTGGCAATAAAAATCTTACAGGACTTTGCACAAACGCAATTAAAGTAGTAAGCCTAAAGTTTAAGATAAACAGTACCGCCGTCAAAATTAGCAAAGATATTGATGACGAAATATACTTATACTTAATGTTAAATACTGCACTTAAACACCGTTCAGCACAATAAGCAAAAATAACAGTTTGTATGATTGATGCAAAAGTCCATAAAGTTGTGTTTAACCAATCAAGATTTCCAATGTTTGTAATGTGTGCAGTTATATGTGTTATATCAGACACTCCATAGTGTATCATACCCATAGTATAAGGAAAAATGCAATAAACAACAGCCATAAACAAAACAATAACAGCCATTACAATTCCGCAAACTATTGCAAATTTTGTAAAATAATTTTTTTGAAATTTTATTTTACCAAAGAAAAATAAATAAACAAGATAATCGCCAAACCATAATGAGTTACTTGATAATACACTAATTGCATTGTCCACTTCGCCATCAAAAATCGGCAACATATAACCAAAGTCGGCATTAGGAATTGACGCAATTAATGCAACTGCTAAACCCAAAAATACAAACACCCATAATAGTTCCGCACTCCTGCCTATTGACCTTAAACCAATGTAAGTCATATAAAATGCTAGTAGTATTATCGGTAAAAGATATAACACACTAGATAATTCATCATAAAGCGTGTCTAAGAAAAATGTGTAAGTTTCAATAATATTAATGCACAACTTAAATATGAAAAACACGAAAAATAGCACATAAACAATTTTAGCAACCACAACCCCAACGCTATCACATAACAGTTCGTAAAATGTTTTGTCTGGGTGTAGCATTGACACTCGAACCATTACAAGCAACAGTAAAAACTCAACAACAAAAAATAATAGCATTACATAAATTACTGTTTGATGACCGGTTGTTAACAAATTGCTTGGCAAAACAAAAAATTTTGTTGCACACATAACTATTGCCATCAATATAATGGCTTGTCTACCCGTAATATCTTTAATCATAAATTCTCCTAAGTCCTATAATTTTTTTTGACGAATTTTATTTTGATTTGGTATGCTCTTTGGTCTATATTTCATTTCACGCAAATCATATCGTCTAAAAGCATCTTTTTTGTCTTCTTTAATATTAGGTGCGTATGGTGCTAAAAATGGTGTACCGTAAGAATCTAAATTGCTTAAATAAGCAAATAAGAACACCGAAGCACAAACAATACCATATAGTCCTAAAATACCGCCAATCAAAGTAAATACTAATCGCAAAATTGACAACTGTGCTTCTTGGTCAGGCACTGTAAAAAGCAATACCCCCGTTAAAGCAACAATCATAACCGCTGGCGAACTAACAAGCCCAGCATTGACGGCGGTATCACCCAAAATTAATGCACCAACAATACTAAGTGCTAACCCTAAATAACTCGGCATTCGCAAACTCGCTTCAGTCAGCCCTTCAAACAGTAAGATAATAAATAATATTTCAATTAACGGCGTAAATGGTATTCCTAAGGTTGAATTTGTTATAGTTACTAAAAATTTGTAAGGTAAAACTTTGTAGTGAAAAACTTGCACCGCTACATAAATACCTGGTAAATAAATTGCAATTAAAATACCAAACATTCTCAAAAATCTTAAAAATGTTACTCGTGGTGCTCTTGCAAAATAATAATCGTTGCTGTTTTGCAAATCTTCAATTAATAGATATGGAACAGTTAACACCATAGGTGAACCATCAACCACTATTGCAACCCTACCTTCCAAAATCTTTGCCATTGCTACATCTGGTTTTTCGGTTGAACCAACTTGTTGAAATAAGGAATAACTCCTTTCTTCAAGTGCCTTTTCAATGTAAAAGGAATCTACTATTCCATCGATGTCAATAGCCTTTATCTTTTCCTTAACTTTTTTAACCACTTCAGGACTTGCTATACTATCTATGTAAACAATAGCAACTTGCGTTTGACTATATTTTCCAACCGGCATTTGACTAACTACTAAATCATTGTTTTTTAGTCTTTTTCTAAGTAGCATAATGTTTGTTGCAATACTTTCGTTAAAGCCTTCTCTTGGCCCTTTCAAAACCGCACTTGTAGGAGGTTCTGCTATGCTTCGACTTTGAAAATTTTTAACATCAAGGACAATAAATTTGCCACATTTATCAAAATATAAAGCACAAAAACCATTTAATAGTTTTGTAATTACATCATCAAAATTATCAACAAGTTCACTTTGTCCAACTGTAAGACAATTTTCAATAGCAAATTTGCAAATATCGGCGTTATCATCAACCTCGAAATTTTGCATAAGTTGTTCAATAACTTCCTTATCCAGCCGTTTTACATCAACAATATTATCAAAAAAGAATAGTATTGTATCAAATTTTTGCAAAGATATAAATTTTCGCACTTTAAAATCGGTTGAATTATGAAATATTGTTTTTAACTTTTCTTCAACTTGTTTATTGCTAAATTTTTCCACTTTAACACTTCCTTTTAGTTATTGTGTGAAAAAATAAAAAAACAATACATAAAATTTAATTAAAAAAAATTAACAAATTTTAAAAAACATATAGACAAAATTTTTAAAATGTGCTAAAATACATTTGATTAAAATTAATCACATTGCAAGGAGTAATGAAAGATGACAAATCTTAAAGATATTAAAACACAAAATAATGACATATTAAATGAATTTAAGTATTTTGCTATTACCGGTTATTCAGTTGAATCTGTCGATTTTAATAATGACAAGGTAACATTGATTAGACATTTGCAAAAAACTAATCACCCATTTTCATTAGTAAATTACAAAAGCAACAAATTACACCTTGTTAGTATGAGTACCGAAAAGCCAATGAGTAGCACCACAGCACTCAGCAATTCAATACCTGCCGAAAGTGCAATAAACAGCGAAAGTTATGGCGAATACATTAAAGGCATTAATGCAGAAGAATTTGAAGAATACAAACAATTAACCATTCAACTTCAAAAATTAGGTGCAAAAGAATTTGATGAAAAAGCACAATTATTATTTACACACTTTAAAAATGTAAGTGATGAATTTAAAAGTCAACTCCAAACACATCTTAAAAAATTTAGAGAAGTTTTGATTAATGCAGAATTATGTAATAAAGAATTTTTACTTGATGAATTAAAAGAACTTTCAGCACCTACAAAATCAAAAACAAATGAAAAACCACAAATGGAAATGACAGAATAATAAATTAAATATATTGTAAAAAAAAGATTTAAAGAAACACTTTAAATCTTTTTTTATTAATATTGCATTTGCTATCATAATATATGAATTATATATTTTTTTAATAATTTTTACTGTTATGTTATATAATTATAAAATTAATTTTTATTATTAAAATTTTAACTATTATCTACTTAAACCGTCATCAATACTTCGTTCTTTTGATTGTCCTTTGT
>CALVZW010000015.1 GCA_944372675.1 uncultured Clostridia bacterium | reverse complement strand
ATGTTAAAAAAAGTATGATAAAATATTACCATACTTTAAAACTCATTAGTACTATTTGTTTATTTTATAGTCATTTACATTATATTGACCATTCATAACTTTTAAAATAGTATCAAAATCATCATCTTCTGCCATCTTGTTATTATGCAGTTGCCCACATTTATTGCATTTATATTGTATAACATAACCTTTATTATTATTGTAATTAATTCCGCACGGAACAAGTAATCCTTGACAATTATTTGCCCTATCTCCAGGGTTAATATCAATATGCAGCGAAACAAGACATTTAGGACAATGGTCTCTTGAAGTATAACCTAACGGAGTTACAACACAACCACAGTTAACACAAATAAATCCATTATCGTTTTTTACAAATTTTCTTTTTTCCATAGTAAATTTATAGTAACATATTTTATTATAAAATGTCAATATTTTAATTTAATAAATTAAAATACATTTAAACTACTAACTAAATTTATTAAATAGATAATTATAAAATTAAAATAAAACTTATAATTTATTTAAACATATAAAACATTAAAACGATTTTTTAATTATTTAAAGTCAAAATTTTTAGTTATTATCTTTAAAAATTAATATATATAAATTTTTTATTTAATCTCCTTTGATAATATAAATAATAATAAAATTTTTTAAAAAATACGAGGGTGTTTCCCTCGTATTTTATAACTTTGTAACTTTAACTTTGCTTATTCTGTGTCTTACATTTTCTGTAACTTCTATTTTAATATTTTGATATTCAAATGACACACCCTTATTTGGCAACAACCCTAAATGCTCACAAATCCATCCACCTACTGTAGTTGATTCTATTTCATCTTTGTTATCTACTTTTATTTTAAATAAATCAAAAAAGTTATCCAACTCAGCATTGCCTAATACAATAAAGTTTTTATCATCTATTTTTTGTATAGGCTCTTCAACATCATCCGATTCATCATAAATTTCGCCCACTAATTCTTCAATACAATCTTCCATAGTAACTAGGCCATCTGTTCCACCAAATTCATCAATTACTATTGCAATTTGTGATTTATTTTTTTGTAAATGTTTTAATAAATCATCAACTTTTACTTGCTCTTGAGTGAAAAGCACTGGCTGTATTATATCTAAAATGTTTGGCTTGTTTTCAATTTTTGATAAATAAAAGTTTTTTTCGTGAATAAAGCCTATTACATTATCAATGTTTTGGTCATAGACTGGCAACCTTGAAAATCCCGATTTTTTGAAAATATTAAATATTTCATCCATTGACATATTTTTTTCAACAGCAGTAATATCAACTCGTGGAGTAAAAATTTTACCAACTACTACATCATCAAATTGAACTGCAGAACGAATTAATTCTCCATTATCTTTGTCAATTCCACCAGTACTTTCGGCTTCATTAATTATTGTAATTAATTCTTCATTAGTTACACTTTCTTTTGGCATTCTAAATATTTTCTTTACAACTTTTTGTAGCATTAAGAAAAATAAACTTAATGGATAAAATACAAAACTAATACCATAAATTATTGGAGCAGAAAACATTGCAAATTTTTCAGGAAAACATTTAGCGATAGTTTTTGGCAAAATTTCACCAAATATTAAAACAACTAAAGTCATAATAACTGTGGTCATTGTTGCTGCTAATGATTGGTCATTAACCCAAATTTGTCCAAAGATTATAGTTGCAATTGTTGTTGCTAAAATATTTACAATATTATTACCAATCAAGACATTAGTTATTAGTTTATCGTAATTGTTAGCAATCTTTAAAACAAGTTTTGCCCGTTTGTTCCCTCCATTTACCCAATTAATAATTCGTATTTTATTTAAACACGAAAAAGCCGTCTCGGTCGCACTAAAATACCCAGACAAAATTATTAAAATACATAATACTAAAACAAGCGAACCCATTTGTATTTAAAACTCCTAAATTAAATGTATATTCTATCATAAATAATAGTAAATCTTTAATTTCGTATACTATATCATATTATACTATATAAGTCAACAATATTTATGCCTTCAATTTAATTTGTATTAAATTGTAATATAATTATTAAATTATACATAATTACATATTAATAATTTTTAATTAGTTAAAATCATGTAAATCATTAACATAGACATACTAAATCACGAACTTATTTTTTATTTTTAGTTTAATGAATTATTATTTTGACTTATAACTTATAATATGACTTGTTATTAACTTTATAACTTGACTTAGATAATTAAATATATTACAATATAATTAGTTAATATAATAAAAAACAACAGGAGATTTTTTGTGACAAATAAACACACAATCAGGCGTGCTACAAAAGAAGATGCCGAACAATATATAAAATTAAGTAACTTAGTGTGGAGAACAGCATACAAAGACATTTTTAATGAAACAGTATTTAATAAAAGAGAAAGTAAGCAAATAGTATCAAGGTCAATTGAATATTTTAAAAAACAAATTGAAGATTCAAATTTTTTTTCTTATGTTGTTGAATCCCAAGGGCAAATTATAGGATTAATGACAGGCGTCTACTTATCAAATATAGAATTTTACAAACAAAAAAAATTTGCCGAATTACAAGCAATCTATATCAATCCCACACATCAACATAATGGTATAGGTAGAGAACTATTTAAAATTTTTAAATGTGAAATAGAAAACAAAAACATTTTTCACTTCGTCATAGGTGTATTAGAAGAAAACTACCCTGCCCGACAAATATATGAGAAATGGGGTGGAATATTAGACAATTTTAGTTGTAATTTTGCAAACAAAAAAGAAATATTCTACACATACACTTTATAATAAATTGTAAACAAATAATAACATAATTTTATGATTGATTTATTACAAGAAATAAAGCAACTTGATAATAAATTTAATGTGCATTTGCATTTAAAGAATAAAGATTTAATGGAGTATAATAGTTTTGATTATTTATTTGAACATTACAAGATTAATTACAAACAAACATATTAAATTGAGCAACAAAGTTTTGACTTTGGAGAGTTAAAACCTTTAAAATAATCAATGACCTTTGGTCTACAAAAAAATAGGGTCAAAAAATAAAATAAGCCACTTACAAAAAGTGGCTTATTTACTTAGTTTTTTATGGTGCGCCGTGAGAGATTCGAACTCCCGACCTTTGGTTCCGTAGACCAACGCTCTATCCAGCTGAGCTAACAGCGCATACGCTATTTACTTTTACTTTATTATATTATCACAATTTATATTTTTTGTCAACACTTATTTTGTTGTTAAGTTATAGAATTTTAATTCTTTTAATATTATAGATAATTTAGTGTTTTTTAAATTAAATAAAGACTTAAAATAAATTAATTTATTTTCATTAATTAAATTTTAAGTGATGTTATATTTTATTAAGTTTTAATAATTAAAAAAAACATTGTATAATATTTATACTTAATTATTTACTAATACCTAGAAAAAAAACAAATAATTTTTTTATTATTTGTTTTTTTATATTTATCATTATCTTTTATTTAATTTGTGATAACTGTAAACAAACTAAACTAAAGGTATAACTTATTAATAAATACCATCTCGCTTTGCTCGCAAATTATCTAATTCAAGAGTTTTATCTTTTTTAATAATATGCATATCAATATAATCTTCAAAATCTTTATTTTTATTATAAAACTCATCGCTACAAGTTCCTATTACTGTAAATGAACCAACATCACTAAAATTTCGTGCTAATCCATATAAACTCTTTAAAGACGCATTTTTATCAATTTCTGACATTTCAAGATTGTCATATAAATTATCGATATTTGCAACAATAAAAATTACTCTTTTCCCTAACTCAGCCAATCTTTTAGCATGATTAACTGCCAACTTATATATAAAATATTGTGTTTCATAATTATCAGAAAATAAACTATAAAACATTTCAACATTAGAAAAATTCTTTAGTTGATTAATTTTTTCAGGTGTCATATTAAGACCTAACAAAACGATACTTTCGCAGTAGTTATACACTTCATTAGTTAAATTTAGTACCACTTTCACCAAACTGTGTTTATCACCACTAAAAAGCACACGGTCGCCATAAAACACTGTTCCTGTTGGAAAACTAAAATATCTATCCTTATCAAAGCAAATATTTTTGTGTTCAAATTGCTCATTGAAAAAGCCTTTGTATTGTTGACCTTCAATTTCAACGATTGCAACTGCTACAGGTAACTCATTCTCTCCCCTATCCATAACTTGCACCTTTACATAATGACCAACTCGCAATCTTCTTCTATCAACAAGTTTTGCCGGCACATAAGCAACTCTTTGAATCATAAGTGGGTTATCAAGATTAACTATAAAATATTCTTTTTCCATAGTTTCAATAAAATAACCCTTCACAAATTCTTCTTCCAAATCTCTAGTTAAAACTGAATTTCTAAAAATTATTTTACCACTAATATCACTTGTGTCTGCACACATAATAAACCCAATATTTTTTTCTTCAAAATAAGTATTTTCCTTAAGTGGTCTACCTAGTTTTTTTGTAGGAAAATAAGGTTCTTCTTCTCCGCTTTGTATAGCAAGTATATGATTTACAAGTTCTTCACTCTTTTTTGTTGTTGGAGATTTTACACCAACTTGATGTGCAATTTGTCTTAATTTATATATGCTAAAACCTTTTAGTTCCTGTTCTGTATAAACCATAATCATTTCCTTCTTTTGTAAAATATGTTTATTTAATATACTTTATTTTAAACAAAAATATTTATTTAAACCATTAAAAATCAAACTTTTAAAATCACTTAATTGTTATTGTATCATAATTTGTTTAATTTTGCAAATACAAATACTAAATAATTGTCAATTTTGACTTAAAGGCTTGACAGTTTTTAAGTATTTTAGTATACTAAAATAAATGGAGTTAGATATGGGATGTATTTTTAAAATTTTATCTGCTGCAATTTTTGTAGGCATTATTGTTTATATTATAGTTAAATTTTGGTAATTATGAAAAAAAGTTTTTTTACTTGTGGCGGTATTGCATTAATATTTTTTGTAGTATTAATTGTTGGTATTGTTATAGGATTCAATGCTTTACAAAACTCATTTAGAACATCATTACTACAAGAACTAGGTTTTAGTTCCGAAGAAGAATATGACGATTTTGTTACTGTTATGAATAAGCCATTTGATGAAAGTTCATTTTATGAAAATTTATACAGTAATGAAGATGAAACTTTTGTAAAAAACGCCATTAAAGAAAATGTACAACTCATTGACAACTCACCAATCTTTAACGACAAAGGATATTTAAACATTGAAGGTTTAGACAAGGAAAATAATACTGTGTTTTTAAATTCTATTGAGTTTTCACAAAAACAATTTGCCTATTTTGAAACTTTAATGTTAACATCAATTTTATCATATGACGATTTAGAAAAAAATGAGTTTAATAATGCACAAATTTTAGAATACAAAATTTTAAACTCAATAACTCATATTGTTATTTTAAAATTAGAAACTCAACAATTAAAATCAAATCTTGGAGATTTTAAAGAAGCATTACCAGATAATTTGTATTGTACAATACAATATGATATAATTAAAGTTAATAACGAATACCAAGCAACTAACCAAAGTATTCAATTTAACAAATTAGACGAAACTTACAATGAAAAGTGTATAAAATTTTTTAATGGTCTTTTACAAAATCATCCAGCAAAAGTTTTCAGTGATTTAATTATTACACTCATTAATAGTTTTGATAATTCAACAAATAGTAAAACAACTTTTACAGAAAATACAATTATAATAGGAGGAGCAAAGAATGAATGATTATTTTAAAGATAATTTTGAACAAGATTACGCTACTCTTATCGAAAATAATAATTTAAAAAGCAACAAAACTGATGGCAAAGACGAAATTAACAAAATGAAATCTAACCCTATGAATAATTCAAAGGGACAAAGTGGAAAAGGTAATTCAAAAGCAAATTCTAACAAAGTAAGCAATGCCAAAGGTAATGGTAAAAGTAATGGTAAAGGAGCAAACAATTCTAGTTCTTCATCAAAAAGTACAGGGTCAACAAATTCAGAAAATGCTGATAATATTGACCAAGGCGGAAAATATGATTTAAAAAAATCTTTACTAAATAAATTTAAGTTTCGCTTACAAAAAGATTCAGTTGAAGAAGCCAAGGCTGAAGCAGAAGCAAACAGATGCGACCCTTGTAATGAATTTAAAGCCGGCAACGGATTAGATTTTGGATGTATAGATTGGGGTAAATGTGCATTTGCTAAACCTTGTTGTAAAAAATTCCCATATCCTTGCAGTTGTATGGCTTATATGTGTTTTGGTGTTACATTCATAGGCGGTTTATTAGGAAGTATAATTTTATTTTAAAAACAAAAAAAATCAACATTACTGTTGATTTTTTTTGTTTTTATTTATTTGCATTTTTATTATAATTGCTAACATAATATCTATTTTGTGCAATTATACTAATTAATTTAAATAGTAATATGTCATTTTTTTGCATAATACTATTTTTTATCATTTGGTCGAATAGTTAAGTATCTAT
The DNA here is from genome assembly GCA_944372675.1 of uncultured Clostridia bacterium. Taxonomy (GTDB): domain Bacteria; phylum Bacillota; class Clostridia; order Christensenellales; family UBA1242; genus CAKVOD01. The sequence goes on along the minus strand of CALVZW010000015.1, from coordinate 14,044 downwards.
ATGGCTCTACACCAAATGATTCAGCAATAACTTCAGGTCGATTTTGTAAAAAATCGTGAATTAAATGTCTTTCATAAGAGTTCATTGGTTGCATTCTTATTGTTCTACCTTCACCTATTGCTTGGTCAGCACATTTAGTTGCTTCATTAAAAAGTTGTTCTTTTCTTCTTTCTTCGTAATCGCCAATATTAACAATTATTCTTTTCGCATTTTCTTTATTATGTTGTTTTTCAATAGCATTTAATAGTGTTTGTAGTGCGTTAACTATTTCAGTTTTACCAAGTTTTTCGCATCCATCGCCCTTAACTTGTAGTACAAAAACTTTGTTTTGTTCCCTTTCAACAACATCAATACCTTGTCTATAATCTTGCAATGCTTTTTTCAAAAAGTCCGCTACATATGTTTGATATTTTGTTTGTTCGGTTACATCATTTTGTTTGTTTTCGCTTAAGTTTTCAATGCTGTTTACAATTTCGTTTTGTTCATCTTTTTTGTTTTCAGTATCAATTTCATTATTTCCTGGCTCATTTATTTGAACCCTCACTTTTGCTTTTTTAAACATTCCCCCTTCACAAATAATATCTACATTAACTTTTTCTATTGTTGTTTGTAATTCTTGTAATGCATTGTTAACTGCATCTTCAACATCTTTACCTACTGCTTCAACTTCGTTTTTCATACACACCTCTACTGTCTAACATAGTCAGGTTTTTTTATTTGATTTTTGTTTGAATTTTTGGTTTTATTATCTGGTTGTGAAAAATTGTCAAATTTTTTACTGAATATTAAACTAAATATATAGTTAATCAACGCACCCACTGCCGACATTGTTACAATGTAAATAGCAAATGCTGCACTATATCCCCAAGTAATAAACAACATAATAATTGGCAACACAAACATCATTACTTTTTGAGCAGTTGCATTGGCTGGTTTACTACTAGGATTTTCTCTTTCACCTTTTGCAGAAACAATACGTCCTTCATCAACAGGTTCTTTTTTCTTTTCTTTTTTCTTAATCATATGATTAGATAACCATACAGATAGGAATGTAACACCGGCTGCAAGAATAATCAAAATATAATAACCGTTGCTTCCGCCCACTTTTTCTCTAAGTGGATCCATTACTGCTTCATATTCAGCCTTTTTAGTTTCATAATCGGCATCTGACGATTTTATACCTGCAACACTAGCATATTCTTCAAAAGTAGAAATTGGACTAACTGTTCTATCTGGTCTCCAAATATTTTCAATCCAAAGCCAACTTGTTTTTATTTCATTGTATTTGTCAAACACTGCCTCATTTCTCATTGCTTCAAATTCTTCTTGTGTTTGAGAATCTGCTTTTTGCACACTATCGTATGTTGCTTTTAATTGGTCATATTGTTGAATAGTTGCATTTTTTGCTATGTTTTGCATTCCAAAAAACAATGTTAAAAATACAAATACTGTTATTACCATATACAATAACATTATACCACACGAACCAAATATGCTTACATTTTCGCGTTTGTATAATTCCATTGTTTTTTGATTAAGTGTATTCTTATCGTCTTTGTATTTTTCCTGCAACTTTTGTAATTGCGGTTGAATCCTTGCTTGGTTTGCCTGCATTTTTGCTGTAGATTTTCTTTGAAAATAATCTAATGGCAACATTATTACTTTTAATAATACAGCGATTATAATTATAGTAAAACCATAATCACCAATAAAGCCATAAAACCATCTTATAATATCTTCCCAAACTCCAAGCCCCTGTGGTATCTGTAAAGTTGAGGAAAGTAAATTTATTAAACTAACCATTTACAATCTCCTTTTATATTATCTGGTATAGGGTCCACTCCGCCACAATGACTCGGTGTACATCTTAAAATTCTTTTTAAACCTAAGTAAGAGCCTTTAATAACACCAAACGATTTAATCGCTTTAAGAGTATATGTTGAACAAGTAGGTAAATAAATGCAAGCGTGAGGCAAAAGTGGTGAAATACAAAACTTATAAAAATAAATTAATCCTTCAAACAATAATTGTATTGGATATAATAAAATTTTAATAATGTTCATACTTGCACCTTTTTTAATAATCCCACAACAGTATTTTTTAGTTGAGCATAACTCATATTTTCTATTCCAGAACGAGCAACAAATATGAAGTTTTTTTTGTCACAATTTGTATTATTTTTTAAATATTCCGCGATTACTGCTCTTATTCTTCTTTTAACTTTATTTCTTGTAACTGCATTACCAATTTTACTACTAATACTAATACCAAAACGACTATAAGGCAAATATGCTTTTGTAACAATGAGTGTAAGGCTGTTGTTGTTATACCTTTTGCCATTGCGAAACATATAATTAAACTCTTTTATTTTTTTTATTCTGTATTTTTTTGCTAACATACAGACATCAACTCCTCACTTCTCATTTAATAAAAAATGCTCACTAAATAATGAGCACAGGTTTATACAGTTAATTTTGCTCTTCCACGCGCTCTGCGTCTTTTAAGTACTCGTCTACCTGCAGTAGTCTTCATTCTTTGACGGAAACCGTGAACTTTATTTCTATGTTTCTTTTTTGGTTGATAAGTTCTTTTCATTTTGCATACTCCTTTTATATTTTAAGATATTATTAAGTTCTTATATTATATATTAATTATTTTTTTTTGTCAAGATATTTACTTGTTGTTTTTTATTTTTTTAATTTTACATTATACACAAACCATAAACAGTTTTCTACAATAAATTCTAAAACATTAGTTTGATAAACTAAAAAATTATTGTATTATTTTTTATATAGCACAAATTATATAGGACATAAAAATTAATTAAAATTAAAGATAATTTATATTTTTTGGTAAAATTATATTTTTATAAAATATTAAACATAACTACAAAAAATAACAGTTTAACTATACAAAATAATTAATTATATGTAATATTATTACACTTATTCAATTTTTTTTATTTAAAAAATAAGTTATCCACATAAATACATAAATTGTGAATAACTTTATAAAAACAAAAATTAAATATATTTTACTTACAGTTAAATGATGTTAAATTGTAAAAAACATTAGCAAAACTTACTAATGTTTTTTGTCTAGAAAACATACCCTTTAGTATTAATTTATTATTCTTACAGGTAATATTAAGAATAAAAATTCTTCTCCCTCACATGGTTTTATTATACAAGGGGCAATAGCCGTAGTAAAATTAAGATTAATAAATTCGTCATTTATAACCTTTAAACATTCAATAAAATATCTCGAATTAAATGCAGTTACCAAATCTGCACCACTTAAAGATATTGTAACATTTTCGTGAATGTTACCTATTTCACTATTACTTGAAATTCCCAAAGTTTTATCTTTAATTTCAAATTTAGCAATATTGTTTCTTTCAACTCTTGCAAGCAAACTTGTTCTATCAAGTGCTTCTTCCAATTGTTTTTTGTTAGCGGTTGCAACTGTTGTAAAATCGCCTTGAGTTATTAAATTTTTATAATTAATAAATTCTCCATCAAGCAATCTAGAAATAATTACAGCACCATCTTGTTCAATCATAACAAATTGCTTTTGAAAATATATTTTAATATTTTCGTCTTTATCATCTACAACTTTTGTTATCTCAGATAAACTTTTAGCCGGAACTACAAAATTAGTTACCGAAGTAGCGTGAGCAATGCCCTTTTTTACTACACTCATTCTGTAACCATCTAAGGCTACAACTGTCAAATTATCATTACTTACTTCAAAGTAACAACCTTTAAACAAAGGTCTAGAATCGTCTAAAGATACTGAAAATATTGTTTTATTGATTGCGTCAACAAATTGATTTTTATCTATTTCAAAATATTCATCATTACTAATTTTTTGAATGTTAGGGAATTCTTCAACATTTAAGCACTGCATAAATCCTTCACTATCAGTATATGACAATTTTAACTGATTATTCTCACAAGTTTCAAGTGTGATTTGTTCGTTTGTAAGTTTTCTTACATATTCACTAAAAAATTTACCAGGAACAACGGCAGTTCCTTCAAGTTTAACATCCGCTTTTATGGTTGTTTCAATCATCAACTCTAAGTCAGTAGCACTCAATCTCAAACACTCATCTTCTGCTACAAGTTTAATTCCTTCAAGTACTGGATTAGTTGTTTTTGTTGCTGTAGCCTTAATAACTTTTAAGACAGCATCAGCAAGGTCTAATCCGTCACAAATTAGTTTCATACAATTTCCTCGCTTTTTGTATCTAGATTGTAGCACACTTTCCAATTTGTGTAAAGCATTTTTAACATCTTTTTTCGACATTTTTTAACTTTGCTGTGTGCGCGTATTCAGGAATTAAATTTTTTTTATTTTTTTAATAAACGGTATTATTATTGTCTGTGCAAATGTGGATAAACATTTTTTGCAATTCTATATATTGTATAATTTTTTGTAAATTTACCAAAAGATATACTATATATTGATTCTTAATTTGTGGATAACTATGTTTACAACTTTGAAAAAATAGCACATTTTATACACAGACTATCATAAAAGTGTGTGTATAACTTAAGATTTTTACGCTAGGCACAAAAATATGATACTATAAATTTTGTGTACTTTATACAAAATTCGCAAATTTTAGTTGTAGAAAGGTTGATAAAATTGTCAACATTGATGTGGATATGTGGATAAGTCGACAAAATTCGATTTTAAAAACCTTAATATGACATAATTCAACAAAAATTTAAAATTTGCAATGTTATTATATATAATAACATTGAATTTTTTTGTAAAGTTTTAGCATAACTATAAACTGACTTTTTTTTAAAATAACAAGTTATCCACAATAAAATCACAATGTGTTAATTTTATTTTTTTACTTTGCTTATGCTCAAGTTTTTTTTATAATTTTCCGTTTAGTTTACAATTTGTTTTATTAAAAATAAGCCACTTTTTATGGTAATTGCCTTTTAGTTACATCCATTGCTCTGTTATTAGTCTTTTTAAGCAAAAATGTTTTATAAAAAAATTAGTTTATCATTAGATAAACTAATCATTGAGCATTGCCTTCAAGTCATTTACTGCAACACTTACGCTAGACTTTGTTTTTGCCAATTCTTCAATCTTGTCGCGAGAGTGAATAATTGTTGTGTGGTCCCTTCCTCCAAAGACTTCACCAATAGCAGTTAATGGTAAATCCATCATTTCAGTTATCAAATAAATGCAAATTTGTCTAGCAGTTGCTATTTCCTTGTTTTTTCTTTTTCCAATAAGGTCACTTTTTGTTACATTAAAGTAATCGCAAACAACATTTATGATTCTATCAGTACTAAGAGATTCTTTGTTTGTTTCTAAGTAATTTTTTAATGCTTCCTGTGCATCTGCTAGTGTAGCAGAGTTTTTCCCTAGCAAACTTGAAAAGAAAATAACTTTAGATAAGAAACCTTCCATTTCACGAATGTTAGTATCTATTCTTTCAGCAATAAATTGTATTGCTTCCTTGTCTATTGTGTACTTTTCAATTGTTGCTTTTTTTTCAAGAATAGCAATTCTTGTTTCTAAGTCAGGTTTTTGTATGTCTTGAGTTAGTCCACTATTAAATCTTGATTTCAATCTTTCTTCAAGTGCCGATATTTCTCTAGGTGGTCTATCACTTGAAATAATAATTTGTTTGTTTTTTTGATACAAGTCATTGAATGTATGGAAAAATTCTTCTTGCAGTGCTTTCTTTTCAGAAATAAATTGAATATCGTCAATCATAAGAACATCAACATTTCTGTATTTATCTCTAAAATTTGTAATAATTGTGTCATTTGTCGAATTAAATTTCAGGGCATAAACATAATCATTAATAAAATTTTCACAAGTTACATAAACAATTTTTTTGTCCTTGTTATTTGCCTTTATGTAATTGCCTATTGCGTGCAATAAGTGCGTTTTTCCTAACCCTACACCCCCGTATATGAACAAAGGATTAAATCTACTTGCAGGATTTTCAGCAACGGCACGACAAGCAGTGTAAACAAATTGATTGCTTTTACCAACGACAAAATTGTCAAAAGTGTATTTTGAATTAAAAGAATCATAGTTTTGTTTATTATTTACTTGAGTTAAATCTCCTTCTTCAAAAGGTTTATTATATTTTAAATATTCTTCCTTTTCTTCAGGAGAAAAAATTTCAAATTCCATTATGTAATCGAATTCAGAATTTATAGCCTCAAATAAAACATCTTTAAAATTTTTTAAAATTTGATTTTTAGACACCAAACTAGGCGCTGCAAGTATTAAAGAATTGTCCTTAATATCAATAATTTCTAGCGGTTTTAACCATAAATCAAAACTAACAGCCGACATATTTGTGGCAACTTTTGTTAGTACATTTTCCCACTTTTTCGATATATTCATTTCCATATGTTTATTATACAAATTTTTTCATAAAAAGTCAAGTAGCCTTATGTTTTAAAGTTATAAAAAAAATTCTCTTATTTAAAAAAATACAAAAAAAATACAAAAAAAACACAAAAAATTGCAAAAAATATGCTTTTTTTGTGCTTTTTTCTTTAATTTTGTCAATTTTTTGTGTTTTGTAAGTAATTTTGCGATTTTGTAATTATGTAAAATATGAATACATATTATTTAATATCAATATATTCAATTTGACATTCACTTAAGTTTTTGTATCTGTGTAATTGTGAAACTTTTTGTATTCTTTGTATAATTCCCAATTCTACTGCACCCCACATAAAAACCCAAGCAAATATATCTATTATTTCTATAACTAAAGTACTATATTCTAAAATTTTAAATGTTGTAACAATAGATAATGTTATTACTGCTATGAAAAACATTATTAAACACGCATAAGTATTTTGCTTTAAATCCCTAACTTTATCGCAATACATATTGTAGTAATGTTGATGTATTGCTTCAGTATATTCTTGCTTTTCATTATCATCAATTGTTTTACTTGAAATGATAAGTTTTATTTTATTTGTTGGTTTAGCAATTTTTGTTGTATTATTAAGTAAAGATGTATCGCTTTCATCAAGTTGTCTTTTCCCGTTAATGCAATAAGGTGATAAAAAATTATCATCATTTACTACAGTTATATTAAAAACTGCTGTATTATCTGCTTTTTGTTTTGCAATATTTTGCCTCATTTATATTTTTTTGTTTTAATTAAAGAAAATTATTAAATAAAATTAAGTTTAAATAATAAAATTTAATAAATATAAAATTTGTAAAAGTAACATAAAGTTAAAAAATATTTTTACACTTTGAAAAATAAAATTAAGACTGTAATTTGTTATATATTTTTTCCGCGCAATAAATACCATCTAAAGCACTTGTCATTATTCCGCCAGCATAACCAGCACCCTCTCCAATGGGATACAATCCTTCAATATTGCTTTGTCCACTTTCATTTCTAACAATTTGTACGGGACAACTTGTCCTTGTTTCAATTGCTGTAAGAATGCAATTATCATCGGCAAAGTGTTTAATTTTACTATTAAAAATTGGTAAAGCCTGCTTAAGACTTTCTGTTACAAAATCTGGTAAACATTTGGATATGTCACAAAATGTAACATTTGGTTTATATGAAGGATTTATTATGTTTTGGTTATTTTGAAAAAATATGTCATTTTTTTGTAAAAAAAGTGTTTTTTTAGCATTTTTTTTATATTTTTTTATGTTTTTATCTAATTTTTTTATTTTAATACTAAACTTTGTATAATTTTTTGATTTATTACAACTCAAAAAATCTTTAACCTTTTGACAAGGAGCATTGTAATTGCTTCCACCTAATTCAAAAGCAAGTTTTTCATATTTTCTTTGAAAAGTAAATCCATCTAAAACATTTCCATTCATAAAATCATCTGGTTTAACATTTACTAAAATTGCAGAATTTGAATTGCTAAGATTTCTTGCATAATTGCTCATTCCATTTGTTATTATAGAATTTTCTTCACAATTAGATGCAACTACTTGTCCACCAGGACACATACAAAATGTAAATACACTTCTACCATTGTTAAGATGTGTTACCAATTTGTAATCAGCGCTTTTTAAGTATTTTGCACTCTCGCCATATTGTGAAAAATTTATTAGTGATTGATTTTGTTCAATTCTTACACCTATTGCAAATGGTTTTGGTTGTAAGTTAACATTATTATCATAAAGAACTTTAAAAGTTTCAAAGGCACTGTGCCCTATAGCCAATATTAAATTATCGGTTTCAATTTCAATAATATCGTTAGTTTGCAAATTTTTTATAAAAACCTTGTTTATTTTGTTATTTTTTGTACTAAAATTAATAAATTTATGGTTAAAAAGTATTTTACCGCCATTTTTTATAATTGTTTCTCTAATATTTTTTACTACAGTTGGTAGATTATCGCTACCAATATGTGGCTTTGAATTGTAATAAATTTCTTTTGGTGCACCTGCCATAATAAATTCATTAATAACTTTTCTATTGTACTTATCATTAATATTAGTATTTAATTTTCCGTCACTAAAAGTTCCTGCACCACCCTCTCCATATTGAACATTGCTATTTTTATTAAGTTTGCGATTATTCCAAAAATTATTTACATCTTCTTTTCTTGAATCAACATCTTTGCCTTGTTCTACAATAATAGGATTAAGGCCCATTTTACTTAATGCTAAACCTGCAAATATTCCGCTTGGTCCAAAACCCACTATAACCGGAGATTTAGTACAACTAATTTTTTTATATGATAGTCCATCATAGTCAACTTCAATAATTTTATATTTAAATTTATTCTTATATTTATTATCGACTTCAACACCCACATTTAAAACATAATGAACATTATTTTTGTTTCTTGCATCAACTGATTCTTTTAACTTGTAAATATTTTTGATATTATTTGTTTTTAATTTTGTTTTACACTTATTAATTAATTGAGTAAAAGAATAATTTAAAGGCATATTTAAATTATTAATTTCTAATATCATTTTTCACCTACCAAATTACAACTTAAGTTTTCATTTAAAAATTTTGCAACTACAAAAGCACTTGTCCAAGCCCATTGTAAATTATATCCACCACATAAACCGTCAACATCCACACATTCGCCAATGAAAAATAAATTACTTGTTTCTTTGCTTTCTAAGTTAGTTGAAAGGCTTTCTAATTTTATCCCACCATTAAATACTTGATTATTGTTTAATGGACTTTTTGTAATAATTTCGTAATTTTTAATTAAAAATGCTATTTTTTTTGTGTTTTTTGTGTCAAAATTGACTTTTTCCATAATATTTTTGCTTAAAGCACTGTGAAAAATTCCTATTAAAAAATTTTCACCAACAAAATTTTTATTGTTTTTTCGTCTTTCAAGTATTTCAATAAGATTGTTAAAAGCAATATCAGGTAGCAAATCTAAATAAATTTTGTGACAATAATTTTTTATTCTTGCCATATAAGATGATAAATTAAAAATCATAATTCCACTAATTGCATTATCTTTAAAAAGTATTTCACCTAATTCATAAAAAGTATTATCACCAATTTTTAATGTGGCTTTTACATTATGAACTCGAATATTATTTAAATGTTTGTTATTGTTTGTTTGTAAACTAACTAAACTTTTGTTAAATGAATTTATGTCATTGTGTAAATTTTTTATTAAATCAGTTGAGTTTCCACCGCAAGCATATATTATTTGTTTTGTAAATAATGTTTTTCCATTTTTTAAATTTATATTAAAAATTTTGTTTTTACTAATATTTAATATTTCAATTTCTGTAAAAATATCAACATTTTGTCCTATATTTAAACGAATAATGTCTAGAACTGAATTAGCAGTATTGCTAATAGGGTAAACTCTACCTTCTTCATCGCAATATGTCATAAGACCCATATCATTAAAGTATTTTAAGGTATCAAAGTTATTAAATGTTTTTAAAAAAACATCAATGTTTTGATTATATTGTAAGGACGACAAAATTTTGTTAGTTAAATTACATCTTCCATTTCCTGTAGCTAAAATTTTCTTGCCAATTCTAATATCTTTTTCTAATATAGCAATTTTGAATTCTTTATTTAATTGTGAAGCACAAAATAAACCGCTTGCTCCGCCACCAATTATAATAATATCGTAAATTTCATTCATACTAAAACCTTAAACCTTATATTATATTTTATCACATTTATTTGTAATATTAATATAAAAATGTTAAAAATTTTTAAAAAAAACGGCTATTTAAATTAACTATTTTTTTAAGATATTAATAAATAAGTCAAAAATAACTAATTTTTAAAATTTATACTTTAATGATAAATATTTCAAAAAAAATATTTTTGTTTAAATTTACCCCTACTTTTTTTTAATAAAAATACATAAAATGCGGGTTTTTATAAAAAAAAATATAATCTATAGAAATGATTAATACAATTATTTTGTATACATTTAAAATTTTTTTCTTTAATTAAATTAATTTAACAACAGTTTTTGTTACACTGTAACAGTGTCTATGCGTAAAAAAGTATATGTAAATTTTGATTTTTTTGCATTATTCTAAACTTTATATTAAATTAATACTTTTATCAAAATTTAAGCATTATTTAGCATATTTATTAAAATGCTATAATTTAATTATAAAAATAGTAAAGTACTTAACTAAAAAATATAAATTTAAAAAAAAATAAAAAATAAAATAAATTATAAATAATAATAAGTGCTTTTTTTTTAAAAATGTGATACAATATATAAAACTAAAAAAGGAGAAAACTATGGGAAAGATTATTTCGTTTGTTAATCAAAAAGGTGGAGTAGGGAAGACTACAACCTGTGTAAACTTGGCTGCGTTTGTTGCAAATGCTGGTAAAAAAACTCTATTGGTTGATATGGACCCACAAGGTAATGCATCAAGTGGATTAGGAATGGTAAAAAATTCAGAGTTAAAAACCATTTATAATGTTTTAGATGGCGAAATTCCAATTAAGGATGCAATATCTTCAACTGTAGTAAAAAACTTATTTGTAATTCCAGCAACAGTAGATTTAGCAGGGGCTGAAATTGAGTTAGTTCAAGTTAATAATAGGGAAAAAGTTTTAAAAGAAAACTTAGATTCAATTAAAGATGATTATGATTTTATTATGATTGATTGTCCGCCATCTTTAGGATTATTAACTATTAATGCGTTATCAACTTCAGATACGGTATTAATTCCTATACAATGCGAATTTTATGCACTGGAAGGGTTAAGTCAATTAATGAATACCGTAAAATTAGTAAAAAAACACTTAAACCCTAATCTTGAAATTGAAGGTGTTATTATGACTATGAAAGATAACCGTTCAAATTTAGTTCAACAAGTATCGGAACAAATTAGACAATATTTTGGTAAAAAAGTATTTGAAACAACAATACCAAGAAATATAAGACTTGCTGAAGCACCAAGTCATGGAATACCTGTATTTTTATATGATGCCAAGTGTTCAGGAGCAAATGCATATAAACAAATGGCAGATGAATTTTTAAGTAAAAACAAAAGGAGATAAGTATGATTAAAAAAGGTTTAGGAAAAGGGCTAGATGCATTATTTTCTGTTTATGAAGACAATGACAAAGAAATAGAACAAATTCAAAAGTATGAAGAAAAAAATAATATAACACAAACCAATACTGGTGTACTTGAAGTAAATTTAAGTGAAATTACACCAAATCCAAATCAACCTCGTAAAAATTTTGACCAAACTGCACTTGAAGAATTAAGAGATAGTATTAAAATGCACGGTGTAATTCAACCGATTGTTTTAGCAAAAAATATTAATGGCGGTTACATAATAATTGCAGGTGAAAGAAGATTTAGAGCAAGTCAAATGGCTAATTTAAAGACAATTCCTGCTATTATTAAAGATTATACCGAAAGACAAATAAAAGAGATTGCTTTAATAGAAAACTTGCAAAGGGAAGATTTAAATCCAATTGAAACCGCAAAAGCATTAAGAGATGTAATGTTGGAATACAATATGACTCAAGATGAAATTGCTGATAGAATAGGCAAAAGTCGTTCTGCTATTGCAAATACCTTAAGATTATTGTCTTTAACTAATGATGTTATTAAACTTGTTGAAAACGGAAAACTTTCTGCAGGACACGCAAGAACTTTGGTTGCGGTTGTAGACCCTAAAGCGCAATTACAATTAGCACTTAAAGCAAGTGAAGGTAAAATGTCCGTTAGAGATTTAGAAAAAGCCGTTAAAGATTATTTAAATCCACCTGTTAAAAAGAAGAAATTAGAAAGAGAACAATCATTGGAACTTAAAGAATTGGTTAATGATATGCAAAAAGTGTTCTCAACCAAAGTTTCAGTGCTTGGTAGCGATAATAAGGGAAGAATTTATATTGATTACTTTAGTAAAGATGATTTAAATAGAATTTGTGAACTCATAGAGTTCCTAAGAAGTAGAAACTAAGAAAAAACAAGCATTATAGCTTGTTTTTTTATGTGTTATAACTAAGTTATTTTCATAATATGTTAAAATTTATATTATTTTAATCTTTAATTTAAATTATAGATAAAAAATGTTTCACGTGAAACAAATATAAGTTTATTATATAATTGAATGTTTCACGTGAAATAATAGAAATGTTTTTTTTAAACAATGTTTCACGTGAAACATTGTTAGAAATAATATCTGTTGTTATACATTGCAAATTATCATTTACATATTATACTTTTAAGGTTTATGTTGCAGTAAATTTTTATTTTTATAAGGTCAACTACTATTAAATATTACTTGATGTTATATTTGGTTGTATTTTTTTAATATGTTTCACGTGAAACAAATCTCAACTAATGAATAACAGTTATTTTATATTTTAGAAAATATATGATATTAATTTGGTATAAATTAAATGTTTAATGACAAATAATATTGCAATAGTTTTAAGTATAATTTAAACACCTTATATTAATTAAAGTGTTTCTTTATGGAATATTATTTGATTATTTGTTTTTGCATTTTAACATAACAATACTGCAAATATTTTTGTTGATTGCATTTATTAGGCGTTTTCAATACTTTTTTAATATGCACTTGTATTGTATTTATTTTTGATATGTTTCTGTTTATACATTTAAATCTTTTTTGCATGAATGTTATAACTGTTTATATAAATATTTTAGATTATATTAAAGTTTTTATATTAAAATGTAATAATAGTGATTTATTTGGTAAATTTGCTAATTGTAATTAAAATTCATGTGCAATTTGTTTATTAAAGAAATAAAAAATTTGTAAAATAATGTTATTATACATTAGTGATTATTGGTTTAATTAATAGATTTTTATTAAATGTTTATTCACATTTTGTGCACTATTAATGTTATTTGTAATTTAGTTCTTAAAACAAATATTTATAAGTAATATTTTTTTAAAATACTAAATAATAAAATAGCTGTAATTGTCTTGTATAAAGTAAAAACATTGTAATTTTTGTTTACTTTTGTTGTTAAATATGCAAATAACTTGGTAATTATTGTTCTAGGTGAATAAAAAAAACTATAAAAAAAGTTAAAAAAATGTGCAAAAGTTGTGAAAATAAAATATATTTTTTGTTAAGTGTTATACAAAAAAATAATGAAAAATATTGAGTAGTTATCCACAATTTAACATATTAAAAAATGTGTGTAAATGTGCAATTTGCTTAATAATTTTTTATAAAATAATAGTTAAGTACTATACTTAATTTGCGTTAATTTATTCTATTTTTACATACAATTTTTGTTGTTTTTGCATATAATGAAATGAAGGGTTAAGGAGATAAAAATGTATTTACAAGATGTTTTAATTTATTATCAAAAAAGCAAATTTATTAATTGTTTACCTGTGTGTGATCCCTACAAAGCAAACATAAGGCAATGTACGGGTAAATGCCCTTATCAAAAATTTACTAAAATAGTAAAATAATTATACTTAATATAATATAAAAAACACAGAATTTAAAGTAAATTTTGTTCTGTGTTTTTTTATTTATTAATTTAATTTATTAAAGTTTTAAGTTAAAAATTAGCAAATATAA
>CALVZW010000014.1 GCA_944372675.1 uncultured Clostridia bacterium | reverse complement strand
CAAGGGTTACAGTGCAATTTATTGGTGCTAGCGAAGAAAATTTAGAGGCTTCAGGTGCTGAATGTTGGCAACAATGTCCTACAGAATGGAAATCAGTAATTAGTAGTTTACTTTAATTTAAGATAAATTTTAAAGGACTAAAGCCTAATTGGTTAAATAGGCTTACATTAAAAAAATGAAAACTTATGACTATGTAAAATGGTTGTAAGTTTTTTTTATTTGTAAATTATTTTAATATAATTTTGAAAGAGTGGTTTATTAATTATAGTTTTGTTGTGATTAAGTTAAAAACTTAAATATTTATTTATTATTAATTATAATTAAAATAACTTAAAAGTTAATATTTTTTTTATTTTATAATCTTTACAAAAATATGATAATATGGTATTATTTAATAAGAGGTGTTGTTTGAAAATAAGTAAGTTTTTTAATAAAATTAAGTTAAATAATAAAGCAAAAGAAGAAAATATTACTATAAGTAATAAACAAAACTTGATTGAAAAAAATATTGACAGTGCTATTCAAACTACAAATGTAATATCATTTAAAGGATTGATTGATAGTTTAAATTTAACTAATTCTTTAATTATTAGTTATCTTGAAGATGATGAATTTGAAAGAAATGTTTGTATTATGCGAGGTCTTGATTTATTAGAAGAATATCTTTTGCCTGTAAAAATTAATTCAATTCAATATGATAAAGAAACAGATTGGGTAAAACAATATACTGATGAAGAAGTTATGCAAAGGTTAAAGAGATTAGAAAAGGTAATAAATGAAAATATTGAAAAATCAACAAATAATGAAAAAGTTAAATTTTTTCTTATGATAATGGATAATCAAATTTGTTATAATCTTTTAAAAGTTAATGAAACAAAAAAAGAAAAATGTGATGAGTGTGTAAAACAGTTATAGTACTAATACTATAACTGTTTTAGTTTTAAATAAATTTAATAATCTTATAAATAATAATAAATTGGTATTTAATATGAAGAATTATTTTCTTATATATAAATTATAAAATTTTGTGTAAAAATTTAATATTGATATTTTTCTATGTTTAAGCAAAATTAAATTAAACAATAATTTTTATTTATATTGCAAAAAATTGTAAGTAAAGTATCAAAATTTTGTAATATAACTACATATTTTTGTTGCTATTAAAGTTAAAATTTGAAAATTAAAAAAAAATAATAATTAGGATAATACAAATATTTTTTTTTGTATTTTAAATTAGATTTTTTGTAAGATTAAAATTGTTTTTTTAGTTATTATTTTTAGTTAAAAAATAAGTAAAAATATGCAATATTTTGAAGTTTTTTGTTTGACATAAAACGGCGAAAATTGTATAATTATATCAAAGCAATTTTTATTTTTTTTATAAAAAAATAAAAGATAAAAATGTGCTTATTTAGCATAATAAATTTTAATATGAAAAAAATAATATAAGTGTAAGTGCTTATATTTTGTGGAGAACTTATGAAAAAGATTTATACGATATTTTTATTATTAATCATAGGGTTAACAGCGACACTTTCTGCTTGTGGCGACCCTTACAAAAATATGAAGTTAGAGATTGTTTCGGGTACAACTGTTGAAATTGAGTTGACCGAAAATACTGAGGTTGAAACACCCGAAGGGCAACTAGACCCTAACACCGCTTTAGTTGAAGCGAAAATAACAGGGGTTAGTAAAGATATTTCAAAGGCTGTTGATTTTGTATCAGGTGATGAAAGTAAACTTCAAGTTATTGACACGCAAACTGATGGCGATACAACAACTGCTTTGTTAAGAGCATTTAGACCTGGTGTTGTTAATTTGGAAGCCATTAGTCGTGAGGGCGGTAAAAAACAAATGATTACTGTGTTCATTTATCGCAAGGTGTCTGCAATTGAATTTGATAGTTCATATAGTCCTGCAGTAATTGCAAATGGTGAGCCAGTTAAAATAGATGAAACTAAAGTTTTGTTTACTCCAAGTGATGCTAATGTTAGAACTTTGGAATATAGTTTAGTTGGCGACCCACAAGGTGCATCTATTGATAGCAACGGCTATTTAACTGTAACTAATGCAAATCTCAGCACTGTTAGAGTGCTTGTTAAGCCAACTTTAAGGGAAGATGATGAAGTTGAAACATTTATTGATGTTCAAGTTTTGCCAACTGTAAACACAGATTCCCTTACTATCAATAGTATTTTTGATGGCACTACGCAAAACTTAGAAGATGAATTGAAATGGTTGATAAACAAACCTACAAGTTCAACTCACGAAGTTAGTTTTAACTATGATGTAAGTACTCAAATTTTTGATATGCTTAGAATAAGAGCAGTTATTGATGGGGCTGGAACAAGTAGTGCAAAAATTACACAAAAATCTATTACAAACAATTCTGTCGTTTTAAGTTGCATAGATACGGGTACAACATCTGTTAAATTTGAAATTTATTATGCTGGGCACGAAGATATTGTTGTTTATTCAAAAACTGTTAATTATGAAATAGTATCCGCTGTTGATTCAATTACATCTAACGCGGTGGATAACAAAATAACAGTGTTTAATGCAACTTCAACAAGTTCATTTAAAGGTACTGAATTAACTATAAATTTAAATCCACAAAATGCAAGCAATAGAAAATTTACTATTACTGCACCTGAAAGCTTTTATGAGCATTTAGTAATTGTCAATGCAACGGGTGGTAATCCTTTTGACAAAGATGGTTATGTAAATAGTGGTACTAAATTATATATTACTCACGATGGCGAAGTAGCCAATATGACATTTACTTTAACTATTGAGCCGGCTGGTGATTATATTTGTGATGTTTTAGATATTGAAGTTACTTGCTTAACATCAGTTGAATCAATTGTAACTAACACTGATAGCATTATGCTTGGTTACAGTGAAGCATTGCAGATGGGCACTGAAAAAGAAATTGAATATACTGTATTGCCTGCTGGTGCGTTAAAAGAAACTGTTGAAGTAGTTTCAAGAGATGAAAATGTAGCAAAAGTTTATTATGATGAAGACCTTGGAATACATAAAGTTGTTTCAACTGGTGTTGGTACTACAACTATTTCATTTATTGTCAATGGTAGAGCAATAAAAAATATTAATTGCGAGTGTGTGCCACCTTATTCAACATTTTTAGTAAGCATTGATTCACCAAGCGTAAACTCAAATGTTAGTGGACGCACAATGATTAATGTTTATGACGAATCGGGTTTAGCGATTATTGGACAAACATTGGAAAGTGGCGTTATTAAAGTTGGTGCAAATATAAAAGTAAATGTAAGTTCATATCCAACAAATTCCAAATTGGAGTCAATAAATTACACAATTGAAGCAGTTGATGGCGGGGGTAATGCTAATTACGCACAAATTGACAAAAACGGTATTTTAAATGCAAGAAGCGAAATACAGCAGTTTAAAGTTATTATTGAAGCAACTGGTTACACTTATGACATAAATGGAACAGGGGATATAATAACTGTTACCAACAAAAAAGAAGTGTTATTCACTGCTATTATGCCGATAAAAAGCATATCAATGAACACAAGTTTTGTTGAAATTTATGATGTAAACACAGTTAGCATTGATGATATTGCCGAAGCACAAACAAGATTGTATGTTAACATTAATCCAGTTGATGCAACAATTAACTCGCAAGACATTATTTGGACAGTTTCTAATAGTGAATTTAGCGACTTGTTGGAAGTTCAACCTGATGGCTCTGTAATAATAACTGGGCGTTTAACATCGGGAGATGAAAGAACATTTACTGTGCGTGCAGAATTAAAAGAATATGAAAAATCTTACTCTGTTGAATGTAAGATTAAGGTTGTAAAGGCAAAGACAGTTGAAAGCATATTGTTAAAAGATTATGACGAAGCAAGGGGAATATACTTAAAGAGTAGCGATGTTACAGGGGGACAAAGTGGCGATTCTTATTTAATTCAAGCACAACCACTTCCTGCTGATGCTAAGAATGCAAACTTTAAATACTTTGCTTTTGACATAGCACCAAACGAAGATGGCGAAGGGACTGATGGCTGGTATTGGGATGAAGACCTTTATGTAAGAATTGATAATTCTTCAAGAATACAAGTTTCAGATAATGGACTTATTACAACAAAGAGTGGTGCAACGGGTGGATATTCAATAGTATGGGTAGTTCCTGCTGATAACATAAGGAGCAATCCTGTTGATTACAACCAAATTAAAATTAAAAGAGTATTGCTTGTTTATGTTGCTGACGGTACAGTTGAAAATCCTTATGAAATTAAAAATTATACTGATTTTGTAAATATTGCTCAAGCACCTGACAAGTCATATAGATTAGTTCAAACTATAGATTTTTCTGGAATAACTAACTATACGCCGATTGGCACAGTTGAAAATCCTTTTACTGGTACGATTACTGGTAAGTATACTCTATCAACAGGGCAAACTATAATTAACGGAATTACTAATTTTAAATTCAATAAAGACATATCTACAAGTGCAAATCAAGGGTTATTTGGGATAGTTGGTAAAAATGGTCAAATATCCGACTTAAATATAACAGTTGTTTCAAACACAATTAATGTTAACATTAGTGATGGACAAAGTTATAATTTTGGTTATGTTGCAGGTGTTAACAATGGTACAATTACAAATGTTACAGTTCGTTTTAATGGCTCATTAATTGTAAATAACTTAGGATTGGGTGAAATTAAAATTGGTGGTCTTGTTGGGGATAATATGGGGGTTATTTCTAACTCAAGAAGCATAACTTACAACCAATATGGTATTTCTGTTGAACAAAATAACAACGCAATTTATGTCGGTGGTTTAGCGGGTGTTAATAATGGTAACATCAGTGGACAATTTAGGTATGTTGGTGATACTTTAGGCGGTAGCGGTGGTGATTTTGAATTTAATATTGATTATAACGATGAAACATTAAATAGTTCAATAACACTTATTGCAAATTCAACTAATGCTTGGCTAGGTGGTATAACAGCCGTTAATAACAGCACATTAAGCGGTGTATATTCTAGTGCAACAGTAAAAAATATTGCAAATGTAGGCGGAATTGTTGCGGTTAATAAAAGTACAATTTCTAGTGTTCGATTTACCGGCTTTGTGCAAGGAAATCAAAGAGTTGGTGGTATTGCTGGTGAAAACGCACAAAACGCAAGTATTGAATTTGGTATTGTAGAAATTTGTGATGATAAAGTTCATTTCACGAATTTATATGATGTGAATTTTGAAAATGCAACTGATAACTATATTATTAACTTTGGTGGTGTAGTAGGGTTAAACAATGGTGAAATTAGTTACAGTTACATTAATTCATATTCAGCACAACGAATTCAAAATAACGAAAACATTGACATTTCAATTATTGCGACAAACATTGTATCATTTGGTGCTTTTGTTGGTTCAAATACAAATGTTATTAACAAATGTTTTAGTAATGTACAATTAGATAATGACAAAGTATTCTATGGTGAAAACACTGGAACAATAACCTTAAGTTACACATTATCATATCAAGGACAATACACTTCAACTTCTCAACAATTCTTTGGGGGAGAGGGAAGCGACGAAAACAATTTTGTAACTATTAATACAATGAATTTTGGCTTGCCAATGATTTTAATTGATAAAAATGTTTATGACAATAAAGGTGATGTTTTACTCACTGAAAGTCCTAAGTCAATTGAAGTAACAGTTTATGGGCAAGAAAATGTTTCAAACTATGGTAAACTTGGTGATACTAATAGATATTACAAAGTTTCTTCAACTCAACTATTGTTGTTGTTAAACAATTCACAAGTTAGTCAAGAATTAAATAACAACACCTATGATTTAAGTCAAATGTTTGATATTGTTGTAACTCCTGCAAGTCAACGAAACAAAACTATTTTGGTTACAGTAACTCAAGGACAAGATGTTTTGACTGTTGAAGGTTCAACAATAACTGTGCTTAAAGAAGGCTATGCAGTTTTGCGATTTGCTAGTGATTTAGATAATGCTATTTATGATGAAATTGAAGTTTATGTTTCAAAAGGTATAACAAACATTAATGTAAATAACATTGAAGAAAGAGAAGAAAACGACCAAACTTACAGAGAATTAAAACTTCAATTAAATTCAAGTTTTAACTTTGACATTACAAATACAAATTCTTTAACTACAGGCGATACAAAAACAAATTACGAAGCACTTTCAAGTGGCGGATATTTGTTCACTTTTGACCAAGCGGGTTTTGCAGATTTTGATATTGCACAAATGCAAAGTGATAAAGAATATTTTGTTAAGTTTGCCGACAGTCAAATTTTAACCGCTTTAAAAGCAGGCGTTACCGATGTAAGAATTAATCCTTATGTTTCAGCAATGTATTATGTTGACGGGCAATTAGTTGAAACAAAGTTTGTATTAGAAGATGTAAAGTATGATTTTAGTTTGTATGTATATCGTGGATTAAGTAAAGTCAATTTGCAAAGTAGCAAAGAAGAAATAATGCCAAATACAACACTTAATTATCAAGTTACATTAAAAACTGATTTAGAAGACAGCGTCCTAGATTCTTTAACAATTTATCAAGGTGATATTACAGGTGAAGAAAATCAACCTAATGAGAACTTTGATTTAAAGAATAGTACAATTAATGCGGGCGAAATGTCTAACTTCCATAAAGAAATATCAAGTACTTCAAAATTCGAAATTAATATATTAGATGTTGTATTTGATGAAGAAAATGAAGAAAAGACAATTACCTTTGAAATAATACCAAGTAAAGCAATTGAAGGTGATACTGCCATATTAGAAAATATTGAATACACCTTAGTATTTAATGCAACACTTGGTAGTGGCGAAAAAGTTTCAAAACAATTTAAGTTAGTTCTTAAACCACAAACGCTAACTAATATCTTAGCAAATCACTACACTGATGGCGAAGATTTTGACCCTAATTTAACAGGCGCTGGGGAAGAAGTTTCAACAAGAATTATACCAGGGCAATATGGTTTGTTGGTTATTAATTTATGGCCAGAATATAGTGTGTTTGATAGATTAGAAATTACAAGTAGCGTTGCTTCAAACGATGTTATAACATTTGAACAAGTTTATTACAATGTTGATGCAAACAACTATGATACAAAGGTTGAAAACACACAACTAATTGAAAATGGTATTAGTTTAAAACGACAATCAACAAAGAAGTTTGATAGCGATTTAGGTACTTATGTTTATGGCTTTGACGGTAGAATTTTCATACGAACAATAACTGGTACACAAGTACAAACAGGGCAAGTATTTACCATTACAATTAAAGCATACAACGAAAATGAAAGCAATGCTTACATAACTTACACAATGCAGTTGACTGCATTGCAAGCACCATACTTAACATTTGATTTTACTAATGGTAGACAATATAAAGGTGTTTCACA
Source organism: uncultured Clostridia bacterium (assembly GCA_944372675.1). GTDB lineage: Bacteria > Bacillota > Clostridia > Christensenellales > UBA1242 > CAKVOD01. The sequence continues at coordinate 13,743 of CALVZW010000014.1, read as the reverse complement.
CGAATATTATGCTGCTGAAAATACAAATTATAACTTTACAATGGTTACTGATAGCGCAGTTAACGAAAGTTCAGGAATAACTACAAGCATTAAAGATGCGTTTGGTAATGTTGTTGCTGATGCTAAGTTAGTAAAATCGGGAAGCACGGTTATTAGTGGCTCAAGACAAACTATTAATTATGTAATCTCAGCAAATGCTAACTTTGTAAAGGGTGAAGAATACTATGTGGAAATGATTGTTACTCGTAACATAAGTGGAGTAGTAACAAAATCTCGTATAGTTAACACTTTACATATTATAGATTTCTTAGTAACAGGGATAAGTATTGTTGATGGCGACATATTAGACCCTAATGACCCTAACTATATCTTAGTTTCAAATGGGTTATTATCAAGACCATTATCAACAACCGGCTGGCAAATTTCAATAAGTTTACAAACTATATCTAGCGAAGATAACTTGCGAAATAGAGTAACTTCTGTTGAAAGACAACTAAATGGTAAAGATAAGGTTATGGGTTCTTATTACAATCCTTGGAAATATAAAGTGCTAACAGGTGTAAATGCTGGGCAATTTGATACAATAACAAGCGAAACAGTATCTAATAACTTTGTATTATCAAATGCTCAAGATGGAACTGGTTACAGATTAATCGGTAAATCAATAGCGAATGTTGATACATTAATGGCAGATTTTAGTTATTATTATGATGAAAATGGTAACTTTACATTGACAAATGACCCAACAATGTCAATAGATGGTAATCCAACAATGGAATTTAGACTTGATTTTTCATTGTCAAGTTCACAAGACCATCCTTTACCAGTAACCACAAAAGATGAATTCTTAAACATGGAAGAAGGTATTGACTACATTTTACTTAATGATATTGATTTGGGAACAAACTATGAACCATTGGATACAGCAATAAGTTCGCTTGATGGTAATGGCTACACAATAACAATTGGTTCTTTCCAATTACCTATTGAGCAAAGTGAAAGTGTTTACATAGGACTATTTAGTATAGTTAATAGTGAAACCTTATTAAAAAATGTAACAGTTAAATTCAATGGCTTCCAAAGTTTAAATTTAGTTAATTATCAAAATGTATATTTTGGTGGTATTGCAGGTGAAAATAGAGGCACAATAACAAATGCAAATGTTGATTACATTGATTCTTTAACTAATACAGCAAATTTATTTACAATTGAATTACAAAGTTCAAGTGAAGAAGGTCAAACTACATCTGCAATTGGTGGTTTGGTTGGACAAAATACAGGTATTATTACAAATTCGCAAGTTAATAATTTAAATTTAATTTCAAGCGGTACTATTGGTGGCTTTGTAGGAAGTAATAATAACATAATTTCAAGTAGTTATTCTTATGCTACAAACATTCAAAGTTCAAGTGGTGATACAGGTGGTTTTGTTGCTATTAATAACGGGGAAATAAATACAAGTTATGTAAGAGGTATTTATTCAAATGTTGAAAGCAATTTGAGAGCAGGCACAACATCATTAATAACTGTAGGAAAGGTTGGTGGATTCGTTTACCAAAACTATGGTAGCATTTCAGATTGTTACTCAAATATAAAAATCACTTCGCAAAGTAGAAGTGCAGGATTTGTTTATGAAAACACACAAAATGCGGAAATTTATAACTGTTTAAGTCTTTCTGATATTATACAAAACAGCATTGCACATATGCCATTTGTGGGGACTGATGAAAGTGATAGATTCTTAAATCAAGGTCAATTAGAAAACTGCTACTTCTATCAAAATGAAAACGATAAATTTGTGGCTTATGATATTGATGGAAATGAAAATCCAGCACAAAAAATGGCAGAAGAAGATTTATCAAACACTTCTTCATTATCAGGATTTGCATTTAGTGATTCAAGTTCAGAATATTCAGGAATTTGGGTACAGCCATCTGCAAGCAGTAATGATTACTTTAATTCAGAAACAACATTTGGTGCTGATACTGGCGTTGCTGGCTTTAGTAAAATGTCATTTAAAGTTGGCATACCTGAATTAGTTGCTCCTAATGTTATTGCTAGAAGTGTAAGAAAAATAGAAAGTGTTGAAACAAATGAGTTAACTGGCGAATCTATTTACAATTATGTATATGTTACTCATAGTAATGCAGAATTGGGTGAAAAAATAGGTTACGATTACGGTACAATTCATAATCAAGCATTGATTAATAGTGCTAGCGATTTTGTTTACTTATATGAAAAATATAATAACAACAATCAACTTACTGAAATTTCAAATATTAGTGCAAGAGTAATTAATCACATCGATTTTTCTGAGTACGAAGAAAATCTTAATACTTCAAAAGTTGTTTTGCAAGGCATAATTGAAGGTAATGGCTTAACAATGAACAACATTTCAGTAGTATCTAATGTTGATGAAAAATATACTGAATTTGGTTTATTCAAAAGTATTAGGGGTAATGATGATACTGGATTAATTGCTGGAATTAAAAATTTAACATTATCATTTATTGAAGTAAAATCTTCATCAAGTAACATTGTTGGTAGTATTGCTGGTACAATGCACAATGCTAATTTAATTGATATTGAAGTTCAAGGCAACAATGTCGCAGTTAAGGGTGCTAATATTGTTGGCGGTGTCGTTGGATTAGTTACTGGTAATTCTACTTTATATAAGATATTTACAAACATTTCTGCAAATTCAGGTTTTAGAAACTCTGGAAATAATACAATAATATTTACTGCTGTTGACGGTTCAACGATAACTATAGGCGGTAGTGAAGGTAGTAAAGCGGATAACATACTATTTGTTGACGATAGTTTATTCTACACTGTTGAAGACTTAGCAAACATAGATAGTTCAAAGGCATTAAAGAGTACCGTTGAATATGTAAGTTATGCTGGGGCTGTTGCGGGTGTAATTGAGACAAAACACAAAGAAAACATTATGGAATGTTATATGACACCTAATGTTTACGATATTACTGTTGATGGTTCAGTGAAAGTTATTGGGGCAACAGCAGGCGGTGTGTTTGGTATGGTTGGACTTTACACTTATGCAAGTAATATTAACTATATTATCAACAAATCAAGTTTCATATCAGGTGATGACATTGCCGGTGGTATTGTTGGTGAATTGAGAGGTAAATTATCTCAAAGTACAATAATACATCAAAATCAAGATTCAATTAACAATTTAAGTTTTGGTGCAACAAATGATGACATTAACTTAACATTGTTTAAATCTAACACTGTAACCAAAGCAAGTGGTGGTTTGGTAGGATTCAACTTAGGAGGAACAATACTTGATTGTATTAGTTATGCTTATGTGCGTAATCCATATAGTACCTTTGCTGGTGGTGCAGTAGGGGTAACAATATCGGGTGATATTAAAGCCGTAATAACTGCTGGTAGTGTATTAGGTAAAGAATCTGTTGGTGGATTAATTGGCGGTATTATTGCTACGCACGATACAGGAATGGATAATTTCTACAATTATGATTTATTACCACTTTATTACAACAATGAATTTAATATTGATAATACATTATTCTTTGAACGCGGTGTTGATTCAGATGGTGCAATAATTAATGACCAAAACTCAATGGTATTAAGTTATGTAATGGCTGGTAACAACTGGACAACTAGCGACCAAAATACACTTAAATCAATAGCAAATTGGGGCGGTTTAATAGGTTTCTTTGAAGATGAAAAGTTGCAAAAAACATATATTAATACTACTCACCCTCAAGATGCCGATAGCGATGTTAACTTAATTAATTTCTATGTTGCTGGTGGAAATAATACTGATTTATTGAACACTCGCGGAAACGAAGATACTAGCAGTGGTTCAGATTGGATACATATTGCAGAGCCAATAACATTTAACAGTTTAACACCACAAAACAAGCAGTTATACTATGGAAATTATTATAGATTCGTATGGGATTTGACAGGCGATTCAAAATATCCAACAATTGATTTAAAAGCCGTACCGGATACTATTGAAGTTTCAAGTGCTTCTGATTTATTGCAAATAATATGGAATATGTCGGCAAATTATTTAGTTGTTGATGACATTGATTTGTCGGGTATAGATTCTTGGTTGCCACTTGGAACTACTGTAGACCCATTTAGTGGAACACTAAGAGCAAAAGCGAAAGGAACAGTAGATGCTTCTGCTCCTAACACAAGAAATACTTATTATGAAATACGCAATCTTAAAATAGTTGCAAGTAACTTGCAATACATAGGGTTATTTGGTGTAACAGGATTTAACTACAAAACAAAACAAGGTGCAGTGTTTGAAAATCTTGTAATAACAGTTGAAGAAATTGTAGGAAAAGATTTCCAAAACATTGATTCAGAGTTTGAAACTTGCATTGGTGCGTTAGTTGGTCAGGCAAATGGTGCAACAATAATAAATGTTGTAACAACACCTGCATCAATTAATTCAATGATTGTTTCAAGTAGTGATTACACTGGCGGTATTGTTGGTAGAATGCAAAACTTAGATACCGATGTGTTCATTGACGAAAACGATGAAAAATTAGGTACTATTGTTATTGAAAGTTCAATTAAAGATAGTGTATCTAACTTAAACATAGGAATTTTAAATCGTGAAACAAGTGTAAATGCTGGTAAAGTGTCGCATGTGGGCGGTGTTATTGGGCAATTAGTTGCTGGTACTATTGAAGATACTGCAAGCAATCAAACTATTGGTTTAGCACAAGAAACAAATGATGGTTTAGGCAACACTACTTATTCACTTTTAGATATTAATGGCGATTATTCAAGTATTAATACAGATTTTTACAGTCAATCATTGTATGTTGGCGGATTAATAGGTTCTAATAGTGTGCAATATATTGACGCTGGTGGAAATACTGAACAAAGTGGAACTCAAGAGTTAAGCATAAAAACATCTTTCTCTAATTCAAACATTGAAATTGCAAAATTAAATTTATATCAAGTTGGAGAAAAAATAGATACAATAATTGGTGGATTTGCTGGGGTACTTGATGAAAATATTGATGTTGAAACAAGTTTTAGTACTGGTTCAATAATAACACAAGGAACAACAAACGGAACAACTCCAACAAATAGTGTATTGATTAGCGGTTTTGTTGGTAAGATTAATCTTGAAAACAAGGATAGTCGAGAAACAATTTTAACTAACTGTTATAGTTTAGTAACATTGTTGGATAAGAGTAATTCTGCTACAATAAAAGGTCTTGGCTACATTGGTTATAAAGGCGATAATTTACTTAACAAAAATGATGACTTAACAAACAATGCAAACGCAACAAGTGTAATGATGAATAGTTATTATGAACATTACTATGCATTAGTTATTGAAGAAGATAAGTACTTTGGGGCTTCAAGTGATGAATTGTTAGCAAAATTTGAAGATTGCAAAGAGTTTTCAATAGGGCAAACTGGCATTTATTATCCTGTGCTTACCGATGGCGAATATGTTTTAGGTATTAACGACAGAACAAATTATGCTATTTATGGTAATGACAAAGGAACAAAATTAAATCCTATTTTGATTGACAATGAAAGCAGTTTGTTAAGTGTTGCACACAGTGCAAACAACTCCGATGATTACTTATATTATTTAGTAACAAAAGATATTGATAACATATCTAACCACGTTGTAAACAATGATGGTGATATAGTATCAAATAACAGTCCAATGATAGATGAGTTTACAGGTTTTATCAATGGTAACGGATTTAGCGTTAGCGGATTTACTGTAAAAGAATCTCCAAAAACATTCGATAAAAATTACAACGAAATTGAAACTTCGCTAGAAGTTGAAAATGTTGGACTAGTAAGAGTGTTAAAAGATGGTTCATACATTTCAGGTTTAAGTTTAGCGGATGTTTACATTGATTATCAATCAAGCAGTGATGTTAATAATTCAACTATAAATGTTGGTGCTTTGGTTGGTACAATGGAAAAAGGTGCAGTAGTATTTGCAAGTACTGTTAATGGCGATATATATGTAAAAGGTGCTCAATATGAAATAGTAAATGATGGCACTAAAACAATAACAAGCCGAAATCAAACCTTGAATATTGGTGGTATAGTTGGATATTCAAACGGTGGTAGTGTTATTAATAGTGCAAACTACGCAAGAATTGCTTCATATGATTACACCGATTATAAAGGAATTAACGGACAAAAGAATCCAGCATTAAAAGAAATTTATGCAGGCGGACTTGTTGGTAAGGCAGAAAATGGGGCATCACTCATTAATGTATTCTCAATTTCTCAATTTAACTTTGTTGAAAGTAACAAGACATTTGTTGAATCATTGTATTATGGTTCAATAGCAGGTTACGCACAAAATACTACAATTCGTAATTGGTATGGAAAAGTTGATTTAATCCAAAAAGAATTTGAACAAGCAACAGTAGTTTCAACAAGAGTAGGTAAAGAAGTAACAACAAGTGGTGGAACTAATACTAATGTAATTGAAGCGGAAAATGTACAAACTTTAACAACTGATTCTAACTTTAATTATAACTATGGATACGAATATTCACCACTGCTTGAAGACGGAGTGCCAAAAACAATAACAAGATTATTAAATAGTAATAATCAAGAAGTTGAATATTATGTTGCAGGCAACACTGAAAGTTTAATGTTCTTATTGAACAACAATTACAATGTAGCACTAAATAGCGATATTTATTTAAGTGCTTACACATCAGTACAAAATTATAGCGGTGAATTTAATGGTCAATATAATGCTGTTTATGGGTTAAAAAATGAATTATTTAACAATTTAAATGGCAGTGCAGAAATTGAAGATGACATTGCAATCATTGAAAAAGTTGCATTTAGCGGAACACAAGATTACTCTGGCGCTGATAAATTTGTCGTTGGAACGCTTGGTTCTAAATCAAAAGTTTCAATAGTTGATACAAAAGTTACTAATAATACATTGAGTTTAGCAAATGGTAGAAATGAAGGTTCATCAGTTGAATATATTAATTCAAATGATTTGAATACAAAGACACAAGACGCATCAATGCAAAATTATGATGCAACTATTTGGATGAATATTGATGTATTAGATGATGTATCAGGTGATAGATTAAGAAGTTTTGTTGAATATTGGGATGAAACAGATGTTCGTGGTGTTTATTTAAGTCAAGTTGAAGGTACTTATACAGTTATAACTAAAGATGACGAAGGAAATGATGTAACTTCAACGGAAACCGAAATACGCAACCGAATTAACGATCAATACGAACTTGCTAAGTATGCAAAATTAGTTAATGATGGCGATAATTTTGAGATTAAAGTTACCGAAATTAATGCTGATTCTGTCATTGACTTGTCAGGCAAAATTTGGAATAGTTTAGTTTACTTACAAGATAGTTTAATTTCATCAAGTGAAGAAAAATCGCCGGTAATAACTAATATGTATGTTGAAGGCGAAAGAAATGTTGGTTTTATTGGGTCATTTAATTCTTATGAAGGTAGATTATTTAACCTTGAATTTAAAAATGCAAAAGTAGTACCTTATTCAATTAATGAAACTGAGCAAACTGAATTTAGCAATTTTGGCGTTGTTGCTGGAAGTGCAAGCAACGGAAAAATTGAATCGATTAAAGTAAGTGGAATTATTAACATAAATGCACCAAATGCAAATTATGTAGGTACAATTTTTGGAAGTGTTCAAAACGAACTTATTAATGTAAAGGCCGAAGGCGAAGAAGAAGATGTTGAAAAATCGAAAATAGTAGGACTTGACTTTGTCGGCGGAGTTGCTGGGCAAGCAACACTGTTAGCAACAACATTAAAATACATTGATAATAACTACAATATTAGTGGTAGAGATTTTGTCGGCGGATACTTTGGATATGCTGAAGGTAGTCAAGCACCATCAATTAATGGTTATGAAAGAATTGTTGACGAAGTGGTTAGTGATGTTTACCACAAAAATACAGGTAGCATTAAAGGTCGAAACTTTGTTGGTGGTTTAGTAGGTTATAATAACAGTGTATCATTAAATTCAGTAAGAAACGAAGGCAATGTAAGTGCGTCAGGTTACGCAGTTGGTGGCTTGTGTGGATATACTAATTATCAAATTACAAGTTCAGTCAATGGTGTAAATTATCTTGATGGTGGTAACACTGAATCAAATGTAATAACATACAATTCAAATATTACTTCAAGCACAAAAGAAGCAAATTCTTCTGCTAGTGGTTTAACTGAAGCATTTAATGAAATGGCTTTAGCAATAGAAGGAATTGGTTTATCTTCAACTACTGTTCAAGCAGGTTACTTCTATGGTGGTTTGGTTGGTTACTTAGATAAAGCAGATATCCGTTGTTCAGTGCCAGAAATTCAAAGCACACAAGGACAAAGGAAAAATACAAACTATGCTCAAGTTGAAGGGGTAAGTTTTGTCGGCGGTGTTGTTGGATTAAACAACGCAGGTAATTTGTATGGCGACAATGTTTATCTAGAAGTTGTTGACGGAGCAGTTGGTATTGAAAACTACAATAGTATTACAGGTATTTCATTTGTAGGTGGTATTGCAGGCTTAAATTACAGTACTGCTGAAGGTAATGGTATTGTAAAAGATGCCATCGTTCAAATAGGTATTACTGGATACAATATTGCAGGTGAATACTGCGTAGGTGGTGTAGTAGGTGCAAACTTTGGTGTTGTATGGTCAGTATCTACACAAGGTGTAATGGGTAACAAAGCCTATAACCTTGGTGGTATAGTTGGTTACAATGCGGGCGATGTTCAGTATGCAAACTCAGCAATGAGTACAACACTAAGAATTGGAGATTTAAACAATACTGCATCAAATTGCATTACTTGTGTTGCAACAAAAACATATAATGTTGGTGGTATTGTTGGGCATAATGTAGGAATTATTAAAAATTGTGCTTATACAAGTCAAAATAACATTGAAAGTACAATTAAATTCTTACTTGAAAATGTTGATTTAACTGTAACTTCAACAGCAATTTATGTCGGCGGTATTTGTGGCGTAAACGATGGGGAAATTGAAAACGCGTATATGGATACTACGACAAATGTTAACTATGAACAATTTAATAACACTCAAACATTAACCAATGTTAATGTTGGTGGATTAGTTGCATTAAATAATGGTTCTATTAAGAGTACATATAGTCTTGCAAGGATTAAACACATTATTAGTGATGCACAAGGTGGATTAACTGAAGAAGAAAATTCATCATCAAATGCTTTTGCTGGTGGATTGGTACACACTAACAATGGTACTATTGAAGGTAGTTATGCTAGATACAATATCTACTTAGTAAATAATGGAGATGTTACTGACGATTGTTATGTAATGAATACAGTTGCTGTAGAAGTTACAAGTGAAGCAGGTGAAGGTGAAGAGCCTACAACTCAAACAATTAATCAGTTGCAAGTTGATAGCAATTACAAAACTCAATTTGGTAATTTTTTAAAAAATAAATTTACAATTAAGTCAGTTGAATTTACTTCAATATCTTTACCAGTTACAAATGGAACATATCATAAATATACAGTTCAATTAAAACTTATTTCAAAAGATGGTTCATTTGCTGACACAGAAGTATTAGTAAATAATAATGAAATAAGTGCAAGTTTTCCATCAGGAATTATTGATGGGTTACAGTGGTGGTATGACACATTTACTTGTAATTGTCCTGAAAATAGTGCTGATGTAGGTTGTCAGGAATGTAAAAATGCCGGATGCTGTAGTGAATGTCCTTGTAATGGCGGAAGTGTAAGAGACCCTTATTGTAAAGTTACGCACGCTAAAAAATGGATTGAATTATTTAATTCTGATAATTTATATTTTAAAGACATAAGAGAACAAATATTTGATAATGTAGTATTTGTACTTGGATTTACAGGATTAACAACACAATCAAACGGCTCAGCGGAGCAACCTTATGTACCTGAAGAAAGTGTACAAGCACAACCATCGACTATGCCAAGTACTGGATTTTTAGGAAATGGAAGTTATGGCGACCCTTACAGAATTTACACTCTTGATGATATTGAAACATTAAATAGACAATTAAGATTTGGAAACACATATTTTGGTCAATACTTTATTTTAATGAATGACTTAGATATGAGTGGAACAAATGGTGTAACAATTGGTTCTCTTGAATATCCATTCCAAGGCAGTTTAAACGGAAATGGAAAATCAATAATCGGAAATAATCTTTCTGGAACTGAAAATGTAGGCTTGTTCCCAATGTTGCTTTCTGGTTCTTCAGTTAGTAATATAGTGTTTGTTGATTGCTCATCAACAGGACAAAAGAATGTTGGTATAGTTGCTGGAACTAATAGAGGTTCGATTAGTAATGTTGAAATATATCAATCAAATACTCAAACTTCAACAAAAGTTAGCGGTACTGAAAATGTTGGTGGTATTGCGGGGTACAATACTGGTAGTGGACGAATTACAAATTGTAGTGTAGGTGCAAGCGTCGGTAATTTAACTGGTAGTACAAATGTTGGTGGTATTGCTGGATACAATGACGGCGGAAGTATTAGTCAGTGTGAAACGCTTACAAGAAGATATATTGACAATTCTAATATCCAAAATTTAACTGCAATTGTTTGTGGTATAGGTAATGTCGGTGGAATAATTGGATACAATGCTGGTACTGGTTCAATTAAGGAATGTTCAAACGAAGTTCAAATTGAAGCAATGGATGGCTTTGGTGGCGGTATTGTTGGTTATTCAACGGCAGAACCTTACGATGAAAGTGAATACTTAATTAGTGATGTTATAAATACGGGTGCTGTTGCTGGCAACAGTAAAGTATTAGGACAAATTGCTGGTAAGTTAAGTAGCAAGGCTTATAATGTTTTATCGTTTGCAAGCGGTAAAGTGTTAGGCGAAGGAAGTACATCATCATATTGTGTAAATTCTTATACAATTAGCAGTTCAGATTTAAATAGTGATTCATACAAAGCATATCAAGTTAATGGGTTTAAGCGAGAAGTTTACACTAGTCTAGATTTTAATGAAACTTGGGGTATGAGTCCAACACAAGTTGATATGTCAACAAAATCTTACACTCATCCAAAACTTGCCGAATGCGATTTAAACTATAATTATCCTAGATTAGTAAACTTAAATAGCAGTAAGGTATTGAATGGAGAATATGCGTTCTTCCAAGACCAATTCTTTAATGTAAATGATGTAACATCAAATGACCCAACTTTGTATGTTGAAACTATTGGACAATTCAATAATTTAATAAACTACTTCTTAGGTAGATACGACATTAATCCACCAAGTGAAAATAGTGCTGATTATGAAACTTATCTTGATTTGCTTTCAGTAGTTAAAAACAATCAACAATATAGGTTTAAACACGCAACATATAAAGTAGATGTTTCAGCATTTAATAGTTTAACTAATAAATTAGGTATGAAGGCATGTTCAGGTACTGTTGCAACTTATTCAAGTTGGACAGCATTGCCAAGTCTTCAATGTCGAAGTATTGACTTTGGCGGAATAACAATAAAAATAGGCACAATGAATAGTTCTTATTATGATGTTGACCCAGCACAAACTTATGCAAGTTTCATTTCATCATTCATTGGTTTACCAGGTAATGATACCGAAGATATAACTGGTAGTGATGTAAGATTTTCTAATGATTATTTAAGTAATTTAAATATTGAAGTTGGAAAATTTGAAGGAGCATACATAGTTGGTGGTATTGTAGGATATTTATTCAATGGAACAGTAAAAGGGTGTTCTGTTAATTATACAGGCTCAAGTTCTGTACAATATCTTGGCGGTGCATCTGCTAGTAGCAGTGCAGGTATTTTAGTCGGAGTATTTAAAGAGCCTGATGATAACCCGGAATTACGACCTGTATTACCATATTTTGCATACGGAAAAATTGAAAACTGTTCTTACAAACACGATAATTGTGAAATAGTATTCATACAAACAAGTGAAGAGTTGACAAGTTATGCTTCGGTTAACTATCATACAAATTATTAAAACAAAAAAAACACAAAGTGTAAAACTTTGTGTTTTTTTTAATATTTAATTAAATTTTTTTATTAATAATAAGATGTTATTTAACTTTTAAAATGGTGAAGAATTTTATTTTTTTATTTTAAACACTTATTTAAATAGTAAATTTGCAACAAATTATTAGTATAGTTCAGTAATTTCATTGTTGCCAAAAATAACAAAACTTGAAAAGCAATTTTCTTTTAAAACTTGTAATTGGTGTCCTAAATTGTTCGATTTAGGTAAAATTGAAACATCATAATCTTTTTTTAGCGAATCGGCATAGCGTTTAACATCAACAAAATTGTCATTTGGTGTGTAAATTAAAGCAACTTTTTTGCGATTAAACAAACATACATCATTTTCTGAAATTATTCCAAATAATCTTTCAAATCCTAATGAAAAGCCAACAGCAGGGCAATCTTGTTTAGTAATTTTGCCAATCATATTGTCGTATCTTCCGCCACCGCCACAAGCACCATTGTATCCGTCAAGATAAACTTCAAAAACACAATCGGTGTAATAACCTTGTCCGCGAATGATTGAAATGTCAAAACATACAGAATATAAATTGTTGCTTAGTTCATTAACAGTATTAATTATTGTTTTTAAGTTGTTTAAATGTTCATTTTCTTCAACATATTTTGTTAATGCTTGAATACCATTTTCTTTAATATCAATGATTGTTTGAATTAAAGAATTAGTGCAAGAAGGGTCAAAATTGTTTAAAATCATTTCACTTTGTACACCTTCAAAGCCTATTTTGTCATATTTATCTAAAATAACGCAAATGTGTTCGCATTGATTTTTGTTAAAACCATTTTGTATAATAATTTGATTTAAAATTTTTCTGTTATTAATCTTAAATACAAAATCTTTAAATCCTAAACTTGTAAGAGCCTGTCCAGCACAAACAAGCAATTCAATTTCAGCATTAATTGTTTTATCGCCTAAAATGTCAATATCACATTGAGTGAATTGGCGTAGTCTTCCTTTTTGTGGTCTATCTGCTCTAAAGGCTTCATCTAATTGAAATGCCTTAAATGGCATTGGTAAAAAGTTTTGATTGTTTGCATAAAATCGTGCTAATGGAACAGTTAAATCATATCTTAATGCTAAATCGCTTACATCTTTAATGCTTTGATTTGGTTTTGACAAATCTAATTTATCTCCGCGTTTAAGTATTTTAAACATAAGTTTAATATTATCTCCGCCGTCGCTTCCTAGCATTAAATCTAAGTCTTCAATAATAGGGGTCTTTATTTTTAAAAAGCCGTTTTGTGAATAAACTTCTTCAATGGTATTTGCAATAAATTGTCTTTGTTGCATTTGTTTAGGTAAATAATCTTGTGTTCCTCTAACTGGTTCGTAATTTTTCATAAATATTCCTTTTAATATACATATTATATAATATTTTCTTTTCAAAAGCAACAAAAAGCATTTAAGTATTTTGTGGCAACAAAAAAATTACAGTAAGTATTTAAGTTTTTTTTAATGATATATTATAATAACAAATGTAAAACTTAATAAATAAAAGAGATTAAAACTTTTATTGTGTATTTAAGATCGTATAAACAAAGTAATTGTTAAAAAGATACTAAACTTAAAAATAACATTAATAAAATTTGTATAATATGCTTTATAATTATTAAGAATAAAAATGTTTATAGTTTAAAAAATTTATGTGTAATTAATAG
>CALVZW010000013.1 GCA_944372675.1 uncultured Clostridia bacterium | reverse complement strand
GTAAGCATTGATTATGATTTACCAAATCAATTAAAAGCACCGATTAAGGCGGAAAGCAAAGTTGGTACTGCAAAGGTTTACTTTGATGATAAACTTTTGTTTGAAACAGATATTTTAGCAATGGAAAATATTGAGTCGGATGCGATTATTAATAAAATTAAAGATATAATTGATAAATTTTAAAACAAAAATACAAAATTAAAAATTCAAATAAAATTATAAATTTTAAAAGACACAAATTATTTATACAAAAGCAAAAAGCAAGAAATTGCAAAGAAAAATAAATAAGGAGTTAGATATGAAAAAAATAATTATAACTATTATGACTTTAATATTAGGGGTGCATTTATTTTGTTCGCATTTACCTAACATAACAACAGTTACTGCAGAAAGTTTAATTGATTCTATGACAGCAAAATCGGCTATCGTAGTTGATGCAGGAAGTGGGGAAGTGCTTTTATCAAAATCAATAGATAAAAAATTACCTATTGCAAGTATGGTTAAATTAATGACAGTTTTATTGACACTTGAAAACATTGATAATGGCGTGTTATCTCTTGACCAAAAAATAACAGTATCAAAAAATGCTGCAGGAATGGGGGGTTCGCAAGTATTTTTGGATGCGGGCAGTGATTATAGCATAGAAGATTTATTAAAAAGTACAATAGTAGCATCAGCAAATGATGCAAGTGTTGCACTTGCTGAAACAATTGCTGGAAACGAACAAGAATTTGTAAACAAAATGAATAGTAGAGCAAGTGAATTAGGAATGAACAATACTAACTATGCTAATGCAACAGGTTTACCAGCAGTTGATGGGTATTCTTGTGCTGAAGATGTAGCAAAATTGCTTAGAGAAGTTTTGAAGCACGACTTGTATTACAAATATAGTACAATTTGGATGGAAGACTTAGTGCATCCATCAGGAAGAATTACAGGACTAACAAACACAAATAAATTAATTAGATATTACAAGGGTTGCGATGCTGGTAAAACAGGTAGTACTTCGGAAGCAGGATACTGCATTGCTGCATCTGCAAATAAAAATGATATGAGAATAATAACTGTTGTCATTGGTGCAGAAAGTGGAGCAAAAAGATTTAGTGAAAGTGCAAGTTTGCTCGATTGGGCTTATGCAAATTATGAAAACAAAAAAATATTTACTCAAGGGCAAGAACTTGAACCTATTACAGTTGAAAAAAGCAAGGTAAAAGAAATTACACCTATTCTTGAAGAAGGTTATAGTGTAGTTACTAAAAAAGGAACTGAAAGCAACATTACAACAAAAGTAGATTTTAATGACAATTTGTCTGCGCCTATCAAAAAGGGTGAAAAAATTGGAACTGCTTATGTGCTAAAAGATAATGTAGTTTTAAAAGAAATTAATATATTAAGTAGTTGTGATGCAAATAAAATTTCATATTTTGAAGCACTTAAAGAAGTTTTAAATAATGTTGCATAACTTATTAAATGTTTAGTTACAAATAATAAAGGAATAAATAATTAAATAAAAATTAAACTTAATAATGATTTTACAAGAAACAATATTGTTTCTTGTTTTAATAATTAGTTATTAATAAAAATTAAAAATTAGCATATTATAAATCGGTGCGATAATAATATTTTAATTTAAAAAAGAATTAAACCTATAAAAATAAATTTTAAAATAAAATTAAAAAAAATATTAAATTTACCAACAAAATTTTAAATAATGTTGTATAATGGTTAGAAAGATAAGGAGGAACTTAAAGTTAATGACAAAAACAATAAAAAGAATAAGTATTACTGCTTTTATGGCGATTTGTTTTGCCGTTACTTGCCTAGTGCTAACAGGTTGTGGCTCAAAAAATGCGATTTTTAGTAGTTCAGCAGACGCATTTGGTTTTGCTGGAGCAACTGCTGGTGCATTTTTAAACGGGCTAGATAGTTCTGCTTCTTCAGTATCACCTACTGCAAGTAATGCACCTACTGCCGACCAACAAAAAAATGTAGAAATTATTAATAAATATATTGACATATTTGATAGTGTGGTTGGAAATAATGCTATTGTTAGCAAAAAAGAACATATAGATAATGACCCAAATTACAATTACAAATTGACAACAACAATAACAAATCTTGACGGAAGTAAACAAGAATTTGTTATGAAATTTAAAGAAGTTAAAAAAGATAACACTTGGGTAACAGACGACGACGATGATGAGATAGAATCAACTTTAACTGGGGTTATGACTTATGCTGGAAATGATTATGAAATAAAAGGCAAAAAAACAGTTGAAGAAGATGAAGTTGAAATTGAATTTGTGGCATATCTTAATGAATCAATTTATGTTAAGGTAGAACAAGAAACTGAAAACGGGGAACAAGAATTTCAGTATGAAATTTGGGAAAACGGAGTTGTGATTGATTCAACAAGCATTGAAGTTGAAACAGAAAGAGATGAAATTGAAGTTGAAATGGAATATTCAAAGGGAGGTGAGACTTCAACATATAAATTTGAGAGAGAGGGTAATCAATTAAAGATATACTATCGCGACTCAAATGGTAGCGGGTACATTAAAGCAAGAGTTAGCAATAATGGGGATACAATAATATACACTCTTGAAGACGGTTCGACAATTGAACGCGCAAGATAAAAAGGTAATCTAGGGAAATATTATCTTTCGAAAGGTAAAACTACTGTAAATTTGCAGTAGTTTTTTTAATTAAATTACCAAAAAATACAATAGTATTAATGTTATAATTATTTTAATTTTACAAACAATAAAGTAAGGTATATACTTATGATAAAATTTAAAATTAAAAATTTGCTTTTTTTGTTGTTTTGTGCTTGCACTTGTTTTTATGTTGTGAATAACTATTACATAAATTTTAAAACAATGAATTTAAATAATGCTAACCAAATTGGCATACACCAAATACAATCACCAATAAAACAAGTAAACAGTACTAACATTGTAAAAAGTTATAACTTTATTCTTAACTATCAAGGAAAAACTTATCAATTGAATTTTGATTCGCAAGTTGATAAATCAACCAACTTTATGATTAACGAACAAGCGAAAAAATGGGGACGCGATGGCGACCATAGTCAAGCAGTTTTTGCTTTGCAAAGTTTAATTAGTATGGGGGTTCCGCCATCAACTGCATTTGAATTTGTATTTCCTACAATTAATAAACAACTTGATAAAATTTTAGATAAAATAAACATTTTGCCAAAAGATTCTAAAATAATTTTTACACCGAACTTTGCACAAAAGTTTATTATCACTAATGAAAGATGCGGATACATTGTAGATAAAGAAAAATTGCTTTATGATATTTTTAAGAAATTTGTAGTAAGCCCGCAAGTTTCAGTTGTATTACAAACTGATAAAGTGCAACCTGAAATAACTAAAGAAGATAATATCGAAAATACAAAATTGCTTTCAAAATTTTCAACTAGCATTGCAACTTCAACGAGCAATAGACGAAATAATGTAAAATTAGCACTCAAGCAATTCAACGGAATGATTGTTCAACCTAATCAAGTTGTGTCATTCAATCAAACTACTGGGCGAAGAACTGAAGATAAAGGGTATAAGTCGGCAAATATTATTCTTGATGGCTTGTTTGTTGATGGAACGGGTGGCGGAGTTTGCCAATCAAGTACAACCTTATATAACGCACTTTTGCTTGCTGACAATATTGAAATTTTGGAAGCCAATCGTCATTCAATGCCTGTAAGTTATGTTAAACTGGGATTTGATGCTATGGTCGCTTATGGTAGTAGTGATTTAAAATTTAAAAATGTTGGTTCAACTCCTATTTATATTCGCACATATAGTAGTGGGGATAATGTCAATGTAGAAATTTATGGTAAAGTGGAAAAGGAAAATGTGGAAAAAGTTAGACGCAGTGAAATAATTAAAACCATAAAATCAAAAGGCGATATTGTTAAAAATGATAAAAATAATCAGTTTAGTCATTTAATGGATGAAAACGGAAATTATAGACAAAAATTTAGTAAAGACGGTTATGAGGTTCAAACTTATTTAGATTACTATAATAACGGAAAACTTATTGAAACAAAAAAGGTTAGACACACAACTTATCCTGCTCAGCAGGGTATCATTTACAAAGGCAAGCCAAAACCTAAAGAAATTGTTGAAAGCAATGAAATTAAAGAAAACGAAAATTTTGTATTGACAGGGTAAAATGTTTTCATTGTTGTAATTGCATTGTAAATGTAAAGTAAAAAATAAAATTAATTTTAATAATTAAAAATTAGTTTTTGATAATGAATGTAAATTGGTATTATTTAATTTGTAAATTATTGATAAATAGTTTTTATTAATTATACAATATTTATAATTGTAAAAAAATTATAAAATGCTGAACATATAAAATATTATAAAAACTTAAAATGTTTTAAATAATTTAATAATAAAAAAACATCTTGTTTTAGTATTTAATTATAACAATAAAATACTTTAAGATGTTTTTTTGTTTTACTTAATTATTAAAATCAAATTTTATATGTTGCAATTAATTAAATGCTATAATCACATTTTAGTTTTTGCTATTTAATTTTTTAGTTAAAAAACTTATTTGTAGAATAAAAATAAATTAAATCTACCACTTCCAATCTAGAATTTCAGGCATATCAATGCCGTACTCTTTAATGTAGTTTGTGTGTTTTTCAAGTTTTGCATTCATTTCGTCTTTTATCTTTTCTTTTTGTGATTTAGGTAATTTAATGTAATCAAGCACTTTTAAAACTAAATGATATCTATCAATGTGATTTCGAACTCTCATATCAAAAGGAGTGGTGATTGTTCCTTGTTCACAATATCCGCTTACATGAAGTTCTTTGTTTGTTCTTTTGTAAGTAAGTTGATGAATTAATCTAGGATAACCGTGGAAATTAAATATTATCGGTTTATTTTTAGTAAACAATTCATCATATTCTTCATCACTTAAACCGTGTGGGTGATGTTCAGGTGAAACTAATTTCATAAGGTCAACAATATTTACAAATTTTAAGTTTAAATTTGGTAAATATTCTTTAAGTAATGATACTGTTGCAACCGCTTCAAGTGTTGCTGTATCTCCACAACTTGCTAAAACAATGTCTGGGTTATTTACATCATTCATACAAGCAAAGTCCCAAACCCCTAATCCTTTGTTTACATGTTCTTTTGCTTTTTGTGTTGATAACCATTGAAAACTTGGATGCTTGCTTGCAACTATTACATTAATTAAATTTTTACTTTTTACACATTTATCATAAGTGTAAAGTAGGGTATTAGCATCAGGTGGTAAATACATACGAATAACATCTGCCGTTTTACTGCTCAAGTGGTCTAAAAAGCCAGGGTCTTGATGAGTAAAGCCATTGTGGTCTTGTTGCCAAACATTGCTTGTTAAAATTAAGTTAAGTGATGAAATAGGCTTTCTCCAACTAAGTTCGGAACACACTTTTAGCCATTTTGCGTGTTGCGAAACCATACTATCTACAACTCGAATAAATGCTTCATAACTATTAAACATTCCGTGCCTACCAGTAAGTAAATAGCCTTCAAGCATACCTTCGCAAAGGTGTTCGGAAAGGTAACTATCCATAATTCTTCCGGTAGGGGAAAGTTTATCATCGGTTTTTAGTATTTCCGCATCAAAAGCACGATTTTCAACTTCAAATGCTTTGTAAAGTCGGTTGCTCATTGCTTCATCAGGGCTAAATATGCGATAGTTTGCGTTTTCAGCGTTGAGAGTAAACAAATCTCTAATGTATCCGCCTAACTCTAGCATATCTTGAGTTCGAACACTTCCTGCTTTTCTAACTGTAACAGTGTAATCTTCAACTTTTGGTGTTTTTAATTCTTTTAAAAGTAGTCCGCCGTTTGCGTGTGGATTAGCACTCATCCGTTGATTGCCCTTTGGTAAAATATCAGCAATTTCTTGTTTTAGTTTGCCGTTTTCATCAAATAGTTCACTAGGACGATAACTTAGTAACCACTCTTGCAAAATTTGTAAGTGTTCAGGCTTTGTCATTGAAATAGGAACTTGGTGTGCTCTAAATGAGTTTTCAATTTGTAGGTTATCCACAATTTTTGGACAAGTCCAACCCTTAGGTGTCCTTAAAATTATCATAGGATAAATTGGAGCTACATTATGATGCTTTTGTTTTTTAATTTTTTGTATGTCAGCAATACATAAATCCATTGCATTTGCCATTGCTTTGTGCATTTTTTGTGGGTCGCTACCTGAAACAATATATGGCTTGTAACCATAACCTTGAAATAATTTAATTAATTGTTCTTCAGGTATTCTTGATAAAATAGTAGGGTTACTTATTTTATAGCCGTTAAGATGTAATATAGGTAAAACAACACCATCTCTGTTAGGATTTAAAAACTTGTTTGCGTGCCACGAAGTCGCTAATGGGCCGGTTTCCGCTTCACCATCTCCAACAATTACTGTCGCAATTAAGTCGCGATTATCTAAGACCGCACCGAATGCGTGCGCAAGTGAATAACCAAGTTCGCCACCTTCATTAATTGAACCAGGTACTTCAGGGGATACATGGCTTGAAATGCCATAAGGAAATGAAAAACTTTTGCACAATTTGTTTAGGCCTTGTTCATCTTGTGTAATATTTGGATAAACTTCACTGTAAGTGCCTTCAAGATAGGAGTTAGCAACAAAAAAGTTGCCACCGTGCCCTGGGCCAGAAATAAGTATCATATCTAAATTATATTTTGTTATAACTCTATCGCAATGAGCATAAACAAAGTTTTGCCCCGGAACAGTTCCCCAATGTCCAACCAACTTTTTCTTGATGTGTTTGGTTGTTAATGGTTCTTTTAGTAAAGCATTATCTAGTAAATATAGTTGTGCGCAGGATAAATAATTAGTTGCTCGCCAATATGCATCTAATTTTTGCAAATATTCATTTGTTGTAAATTTGTCTTTCATAGTTTACCATCCTTAAAATTTATAATTTATTATAACACAAATGAATAAAAAATATAAAATGTTTAACAAGACTATATGATATATTTTTTAATTTTGATATTTATATTTATTTTATAAAATACAAACAAAAAACTTTATCAAAAATGATAAAGTTTAATTATAATAAATATTTTATAATTTCTTAAAACGATTATGTGTTATGCAATGTATAAGATTTAACATAATTTAATTTTAATAATAAATAAAAGTGAAAAATAAACATTTTGTTTATTATTATTTTAACGAAAAGTGAATTTGTTAAAATGTATTTTTTGTTAGTACATTGTCTTGAGTAGCAACTGCAATGGTTAAATCGTTTTCAGTGTCAGCACCTATTGTGTTCAAAGTTTTTATTGTCGTTGACTTTGCTAGTTCAGTTGTATTGTTTTGATGTGAAAGATGTGCAAGTATAAAATTTTTTGTTCCTAATTCTGCTAGTTTTGTTATTGCATTAGCACAGTCTTGATTTGATAAATGTCCGTACTTTCCTGCAATTCTATTTTTTAAAACTTGTGGATAAGTTGGGTTTTGTCGCAAAAGTTGTGAATCGTGATTGCTTTCTATTACCACAGTTTCGCTACCAGCAATGCTTTCAATAATATTTTCATCTATGTATCCTAAATCGGTTGCTAAACTAAATTTTTCACCTTGACAATAAATGCTATAACCATTGCAATGCACTGAGTCGTGCGATACTTCAAATGGAGATATTGTTAGTTCTCGAAAATAAAAATCTTGTGTAGCAATGTCATTGAGTGTAAGCGATTTTTTTAGTCCCATTTTTTCGTATTCACGCAATGTAAGTGAATGAGCAAAAATAGGGATTTCAAACTTGCTTGCAAAATTTTCAACTCCTAATGTATGGTCCTTGTGTTCGTGTGTTAAAAATATGCCATTTATTTGTGTTGGATTAATTCCTAAAATTTCAAGGCGTTTTACAGTTTCTTTTGCTGAAAAACCACAATCAATAAGTATCTTTGAATCTTTTGTTTCAATTAATGTGCAATTTCCTTTGCTTCCACTACCTAAAATGCTAACCTTTATATTATTCATAATTTTCCTTTGGATAGTATTATAACACATTTTTTAATTTTTTGTAATAAATTGTAACATTTTATTATTTAAATTAAGATGTTTTTATATTTGTTAAATAAGTTTATTTGTAATTGTAAAAAACTTTATTTGTAATTAATAAACACATTTAAAAGATAAATAAAAATTTAACAATATTAAAATAAACGACATAAAATATTTGTATGAAAATTAGTGTTTGTATGATTGTATTAAACGAAGAAAAGACACTTGAAAGGGTGCTTACTTGCGTTCAAAAATTCGCTGATGAAATAGTTGTTGTTGACACGGGGAGCAATGACAAATCAAAGGAAATAGCAAAAAAATTTACCGATAAAGTTTACGATTTTGAATGGGTAGATGATTTTAGCAAAGCAAGAAACTTTGCTTTTTCTAAAGCAACAATGCCTTATCTTATGTGGATTGATGCGGATGATTTTATTGACGAAACAAATATAAATAAAATATTGGAGTTTAAAAATAGCAATGAAGAGTTTGATGTTGCATATATGCATTATGCAACAGCATTTGATGAAAACAACAAGCCAACATTTTGTTTTAAAAGGGAAAGAATAGTTAAAAATTTACCGCAATTTAGATTTGTTGACCCAATACACGAAGTAATAGTGCCAAGTGGTAAATTAATTCATTTAGATATTACAATTGAACATAGAAAAGAAAAGGAAAGCGACCCACTACGCAATTTAAAACTTTATACTAAACTTAAAGAAAAAGGTGTAAGTTTTAGTCCAAGAATGCAGTTTTATTATGCGAATGAATTGTACTATACAAAACATTATTTTGAAGCAATTTGTGAATATGAAAACTTTTTAGGCAAAGATGCATACATTGAAAACAAAATTCAAGCGTGTTTAAATTGTGCAATATGTTATTATAATTTAGGAAACATATTTAAAACATATCAAATGCTTTACAATAGTTTTATTTATGACAAGCCACGAAGCGAAATATTGTGTCAAATAAGTTTATATTTAATTAACGAAGGAAAATTCGAGCAAGCAATATATTGGCTAAAAAGGGCCATTGGTAAACCAAACATTGATAGTGGCGGATTTACATTAATGGACTGTTATGAATTTATACCTTATTATAACTTAGCATTTTGTGAGTACAAATTAAAACATTACAAAAGGGCAAAATACTATATTGCTAAAGCGTTAAAAATTAAGCCAAATGATAAAAGCACTCAAATTAATTATGATTACTATTCTTCATTATGCAAAAAATAGTAACAAAAATAAAAAAGTTTATTGAGTAACGGTTTATTATAAATGTTTTTTTTGTTAAATACTCAATTTAAAATTTTATATTTTATAAATAAATTGTTTAAAAAAATTAAATGATAACTTATTCTTAATTAGTAACTTAATTATTGTGTTATCAATATTAGATAAATGTTAAAACATATAAAATAATTTTGGTTATGAAATATTAACAATTACAAAACACACCATAAAGTGTGTTTTTTTATTTATTTTATGAATAATTTATAAAATGTTATAAAAGTTTAATTTATGATTTTTTTGTTGTTTTAATTTATCTATCTAGTCGCATATTTCTTGACAAAAAAAGTAGAATATAGTATACTTTCAAGGTATTTAATTTGGAGGTTAGTTTATGGCTAGCACGGCTATTCACATAGCAATTGCGCAAGAATGGGCTAAAAAACATAAGGTAAACAATATTGATGATTTTGTGTTCGGAGCAGTTGCTCCTGATTTATTTGATAAACTTTATGAAAATAAAAATGCTCATTATGGAAATTTAAAGGCTGGACTAACACTCAAAGGATATTACTGCAAAAAAGTAAACTTAAGTTCGTATGTTGAACAAAACGAAATTGTAAGTGATTTTAATAAGGGATATTTTTT
The DNA here is from genome assembly GCA_944372675.1 of uncultured Clostridia bacterium. GTDB lineage: Bacteria > Bacillota > Clostridia > Christensenellales > UBA1242 > CAKVOD01. The sequence goes on along the minus strand of CALVZW010000013.1, from coordinate 11,640 downwards.
GCATTTAGTAGTAGACCATTTTTTTTATACTCAATTTATTGATTTAGATTATGTTGAAAAAGCAGATAACAAATTTAAAAGTGAATTGTATGACACTTATGATGCAGTGGAATATTTTGTAAATGTTAAGTACAAGGTTAATTACAACAATTCTCACAAAGAAATGGAATATTACAAAAATAAGCATGAAAAATCTTTGCCTATGAAAGTCGATAAACAAATTTTTACTAATCAAGAAATATTTGATTTTATTGACAAAATGGCTGAATTAGATTTGGAAAAAATTTTTAGCGATATAAAAAATAAAAGTGTGGTGAAAGAAGAAGTATGTTAGATAAGTATAATTTTAAAGAAAGCGAACCTAAATGGCAAGAATTTTGGCAAAAAGAAAGAGTATATGCATTTGACCCTAACTCAACAAAGCCTATATTTTCAATAGATAATCCACCTCCAACAGTTAGTGGGCATATTCACATTGGACATATATTTTCTTATTCGCAATCAGAATTTATTGCTAGATATAAGAGAATGACAGGTTTCAATGTATTTTATCCGTTTGGTTTTGATGACAACGGATTGCCAACTGAAAGATTAGTTGAAAAAATGCGAGATGTTAGGGCACATTCACTACCAAGAGAAGAATTTAGAGATATTTGCTTGGATGTTGCAAAACAATTTGAAGAAGATTACAAAAGAGTATTTATAATGGCGGGCAACAGTGCTGATTTTGAACTTAAATACAACACTGTTAGCGACAAAGTGCAAAAGATTTCACAAAAATCATTTTTAGATTTATATAAAAAAGGTGATGTATATTACGGTGATAAGCCTGCTATTTGGTGTCCTGAATGTAGAACTTCAATTGCACAAGCAGAACTAGAAAGCAAGGAATTAGAATCAAGTTTTAATTACATCAACTTTGAATGTGAAGAATTATCTAAGGCTTTGGAAATTGCTACAACAAGACCTGAAATGTTGTGTGCTTGTGTATGTGTGTTTGTGCATCCCGATGATGAAAGATTTAAAGATTTTGTTGGTAAAGAAGTTATTGTACCTTTATATAACTTTAAAGTTCCAGTTTTAGCAGATGAAACTGTTGAAAAAGATAAAGGGACAGGTGCTGTTATGTGTTGTACATTTGGTGATGAAACTGACCTTATGTGGCAACAAAAGCACAATTTGCCTATTAAATTAGCCATTGATGACGGCGGTAGAATGACTGCTATTGCGGGCAAATACGAAGGGATGAAAATTAAAGTTGCTCGTGCTGAAATAATTAAAGATTTACAAGAAAGCGGAAAATTAAATAAAAGTGAACAAATAACACACGCGGTTTCGACTCACGAAAGATGCGGTACACCAATGGAATTATTAATAAAGAAACAATGGTTTGTAGATTTGTTATCACACAAAGAAGATTTCTTAAAAATGGGCGAAAAAGTTAAATGGTATCCTGACTATATGAAAAATAGGTACATTGATTGGGTATCTAATGTTGATAGAGATTGGTGTATTTCAAGACAAAGATATTTTGGTGTGCCAATTCCTGTATGGTATTGTAGGCACTGTGGAGAAGTTATTGTTGCAAATGAAGAACAATTGCCAGTAAATCCATTAGTAGATAAGCCACCAGTTAGCACTTGTCCAAAATGCGGTCATTGTGAGTTTGAACCTGAAACGGATGTGTTTGACACTTGGCACACTTCATCAGTAACTCCGCAAATAAACTGTGGGTGGGGAACTGAAAGATATAATAAAATGATGCCAATGAGTTTAAGAACTAATGCTCACGAAATTATTAGAACTTGGGATTTTTATACTATCGTAAAATCATTTTATCATAGTAATTGCTTGCCTTGGGAAAATGTTATGATATCTGGCTTTGTTATGGCAGATAAAGATAACAAGATTTCAAAAAGTAAGAATAACGCAAAATTTAGTCCAGAAAGTTTGCTAAATGAAAAATCAGCGGATGTAACTAGATATTGGTCAGCAACTGGAAGTCTTGGAAAGGATATCATATTTAGTGAAGGCGAGTTTAAAAATGGCGCAAAACTTGTAAATAAAATTTGGAACGCAAGTAAGTTTGTGTTGTCATTTTTAACCGATTATGAAGTGGTTGAGCCAAAACTTTTGCCTATTGATAAATGGGTAATAGCAAAGTTTAATCAAATGCAAAAGAACTTTAAAAACTATATGGATAAATATGAAATTGGACTTGCAATGGCAGAACTTGAAAGATACTTCTGGAATTTCTGCGATAATTACATTGAAATTGCAAAACGAAGATTATATAATCCACAAATATTTGGACAAGATGCAACAGATAGTGCTAAATATGCTTGCTTTATGGTGCTTAAAGAAATGTTAAAAATGTTTGCTATATACTTACCACACATTTGCGAAGAAATTTACAAAGATTACTTTGAAAAGTATGAAAAGGAAATTTCAATTCACAAAACTCAAATGCAAACAATTAACATAGATGCAGACGACAACATAATTAAACAAGGTGATGATGTTGTTGAAATTGTATCTAACATTAGAAAATATAAGTCCGAAAACAACTTATCACTAAAATATGAAATTGAAAATTTGGAAATTAAAGGCTATCCAGAATATGTAAAAGAATATGACGGCGATATTAAAGCAGTTGGTTGTGTTCATAACATTATCTATACTTCAAATGAAGAAAAAGAAGTTGTTATAAAATAGTTTTTTAAATGAAATTTAGATAAGTTATTAAAACAATTAACATTAATTATTTGCAAAAAAAAAATATAAACAAAAAAAAAGAATTTTATCTTATTGGTAAAATTCTTTTTATATAATTTTGTTTTTATAAAAGATTAGTTTAGTATTGTTTTATACAAATTTGTTAGTTAAAATAAATTTTAGTAGTTAAATATAATTATATTTGTTTAAATCATATTCTTTACTTTTTTATAATTTATATTTTGTATTAACTTTAAATTTTTATTATATAAAATTATTTTAATTGCATTTTTCTATTTTTGTATTAAGCATTTTTGCTTTTAAAATTAGTTTAATAGAGCCTTGCTTTGCTTTACATAGTGGACATTCATCCCACGCTTCTTCGCTTGTGGCCATGTAGCCACAGTCAGCACAAATCCAAGTAACAGGGTTATCTTTTTTGTAAAGCGTTTTGTCTTTCATTTGCGTATAAAGTTCAAGAAAAATTTGTCTATGATATTCTTCAACTGCTTTAACATCTAAAAATAATTGTGCAATTTCTGGAAAACCTTCGGTTTCAGCAGTTTTTGCAAATTCGTCATAAATGCCACTTTCTTTTTCTTCGTCAAGAGATGCAAGGCGTAAGTTTTCTTGTAAGTCCCATTTCTCGCGGAAGGGAAATCCTGCTGAAACTTCAATGTTATCTATTTGTTTTTCTTCGCTTTTTTGTATAAATGTGTAAAACATTCTTGCGTGATTAAATTCTTGATAAATTATTTCGTCAATAATATCAGCAATGTTTTTATATCCGTTGTATCTAGCACCATATTCAATAAATTCATAACGAGTTCTTGCTTGACATTCGCCAGCGTAAGCACGAGCAAGATTTAAATAAGTTTGAGATTCTTTTAATTTCATATATTTCTCCTTTAACAATTTAAATATTGACTAAAGCGATTTATTTTATACATTTTGTTGTATATTAAATATAATGTAGATTTCTTGTTTTTAATATTTTTAAAATAAAAAGTAATTATAACTTTGTGTAAAACTTATGTTTATAAAATTTATACAATTAAAAGTTATATAAAAAATTAAAAATATATAGTTTAAATTGGTAATTAAAATTTGCATAATTAGTTGAGAAAAAGTTTTTTATTTGATATAATAATCATTATTGAGGTTGCAAATGAAAAAAATTGATATTAACTTTAAATTAAATGATTTTCATAACAAAATTTCAAAAAAGTTATCTAGTTTAAATAAAATATTTATTGATAACGGTTATGAACTATTTATAGTAGGCGGGTTTATAAGAGATTATTTGTTAGGAATTAAAACTGATGATATTGATATTTGTTCAAGTGCGACACCTGAAGAACTTGAAAATTTTTTAACTAATACTGAATATTCTTACACCATTATTAATAAACGACTTGGTACATACAAAATTTTTACTAAGGATAGTAAAGAAAGTTATGAGTACACTTGTTTTAGAATGGAAAAATACGATTACGGACATTGCCCTAGTAAAGTAGAATTTTCAAACAGCATAGATGTTGATGCACAACGACGAGATTTTAGTATTAATTGCATTTATTACAGCATAGAAAATCAAAAATTTTTTGACCCTTGTAATGGCATTAAAGATTGCGAAAATAGAGAGTTAAGGATGATTAATAATCAAGTTTTTGACAGTGATGGATTGAGAATAATGCGTATGATAAGGTTTGCTTACACTAAAAACTTGGATATTGAAGACAAAACTTATCAAAAGGCAAAAATGCAAAGTTATTTGTTGGGAGAAATTGCACACGAAAGAATTGCAAAAGAAATGCGTGATATTTTTGATTTTAATTTAAAAGAAGATAAAAAATTGGAACAGCAATTTTTAGCAATTGATGTTTTACATTGTATTTTCGATTTAAATATTTTGCATTATATCTTTTTAGAACTTCCTAGATATGTTGATATTGAACAATTTTATGAATTTGCAATAGTTTCGGATGAAATGTGTGGTTTAGCAGAATTTAATATTTTCTATGCATTGATTTATATTTTAGTTTTAAACATAGAAGATATGATGCGAATGGAAATACCACCTGAATTTTATATGGATATGTTAAGCACTAAAGGGCTAATGCTAATAAAACCTATGGCAACAAAATATCGAGTTATTATTGACGCATTAGTTACACTTAATAAAATGGTTGATAAAAGTTTGTTTATAAATTACATACAACTTTTTTATCCGTTTATTGATGAAATAATTGAAGCACGAATACACTTATCTGGTATGGTAATGGACGAAACTTTGGCTAGATTAGTTAATACAAACAAATTAATGCAAGCAAATGGCATACCTAGATGTTATGAAGAATTAGATGTTAAACCTGTTGATTTAATTGAAAGATGGAAAAATTTACCGCGTGAACAAATTGGAACGCTTTTAGATTGTGCTTTAATCATAGCAACTAAATCGGGAAGAAATGAAAAAGAGTTTTTAATTAGTGAATTAGAAAAAATTATTAATAAAGGTGGAAAATTGAAAAGATGGTAACAAGACTTTGTGTAAGTATTTCATCAGTGGATTGGCTTATTATAGCATTATTAGCAGTTGCTATAGTATTATTATTAGTTTTGGTTTTTCGCAAGCGGGGTGCTGGCGGAGGGAATGTAGATTTAGATGAAGTGCAAAGAATTAGCGATAGACAATTTAATCAAATTAAACTGATTAATGATAATCTTGAAAAAAGAGTTAGTCAAATACCAATGATAATCGATAGCAACAATGATAGTTTGCTAAAACAAATCAATGATTTAAGGCGAGAAAACAACGAAAATATGCGCTCATTCCAAAACGACCAAGCGCAAAGCATACAAAGAGTGGAACAACGATTGACAATGCTACTTAATTCGACGGAACAAAGATTGCAAAAACTAGATGTTGGAGTTAGGGAAAGTTTAGCAAAAATTAATCTTGATAACAATGAAAAACTTGATAGGATGAGAGAAACTGTTGACGAAAAGTTGAATAGTTCGCTTGAAAAAAGATTGAATGATAGTTTTGCAATAATTTCGGACAGGCTTGAAAAAGTGCATAAAGGGCTTGGTGAAATGCAAAGTTTAGCGACAGGTGTAGCAGATTTAAAACATACATTAAGTAACATTAAAGTTCGTGGTGTATGGGGCGAAGTTCAATTAGGGAACATCCTTGAGCAAATGCTATCTAGTTCGCAATATGCTAGTCAAGTGCAAATAAAAGCGGGGTCAAGGGAAGCGGTAGATTATGTTGTAAAATTACCCGGTAAAAACGACAACGAAATTGTGCTTTTGCCAATAGACGCAAAATTCCCGCTTGAAGATTACCAAAGACTTGTGCAAGTAAGCGAAGACGGTGATAAGGAAGAATTGGAAAAGGCACAAAAAAATCTTGAAAAGAGAATTAAAGAAGAAGCAAAGAAAATACACGAAAAATACATTATGCCACCAGTTACAACTGATTTTGCTGTGATGTATTTAGCACTTGAAGGGCTATATGCTGAAATTGTTAAAAATGCAGGACTACTTGAAATGTTACAAAACGAATATCATATTATTGTATGTGGGCCTACAACCTTATCAGCATTAATTAATAGTTTGCAAATGGGCTTTAAGAGTGTTGCCATTGAAAAACGGTCTAGTGAAGTTTGGGCATTGCTTTCAACATTTAAAACTGAATTTGTTAAGTTTGTTGATTTGCTTTCAAAAACTCAAAAGAAATTGGATGAAGCATCTACAACGATTGAAGATGCTACCAAAAAATCTAAAAAAATTCAAAAGAAACTTGACACAGTTACAGTTATTGACGGTACACAAATGCTTGAAATTGAACAATCTTCGCTTTTTGACACTGCAGAAGATGAAGAAGATTAGTTTTGTGTTTTAATTTTAAAATTATAATTAAAGTGTTAACACATTTGTTGTGTTAATGCTTTTTTTGCTAATTAATTTTTTTGTTGTATTATGTGGAATAAGAAGATATAATATGTTTCAGAAAAATAATTTAGATTTAACTAATGGTAAAATTTATTTTGGTAATTAAAAAAATGGTTGTAATTTAAACATTAACCACTTTTTTAAATTAATATAGAATTTTAATATTCTCCTAAAATCATAGGAGAGCCAATAGTTATTGTATCATTAACAATGGCAATTTGCAAATTAACAAAATTTCCATCAATATTAATGTTGTTACGGAATTTAGAAGAATATGCTAAATAGGTTTTAATTTGAGAATCTACATTTTCACACTTTAATACTACTGCATCAACTTTGTCTAAAAAATCATTCACATCTTCTTTGTTGCCATTAAAACTAAAACTAATACCTGCAATGTTATCTAATGTTTTAGCAACCTGCGAGGCAATTGTTCCTGAACATTCTATTATTGCGCCAACCCCAATGTTTGTTTGGTTTAAATAGGTTGGCACATTTTCAAGGGGTGATGTTGTGTAAAATGATACTTGACTATTCGGTGTTATGTATGATACAAATGAATAGTTGTATTTTGGTATTAAAACTATTAAACTGCTTAGTAAAATTACAAGCGAAATAAAAAGATATGTTTTACTGTTTGTTGTCATATCTATATATTGGACAATTTGCTAAATTATTATACTAAAATTTTTATTTTTTACTAAATAATGTGTGTTTTAATTAGTAAATTGGTTCATTTAAAGTTATTACTTGACAATGTAGCAAATATTTGATATATTAAAAAGGGAGTTTAAATTAATGTTTGAATATGAAAAATGCAGTGAAATTTTAACTGCGGTTACGGATAAGTTTAAAACAAGATTGGAATTATTAGAAAATTTATATAAAAAATTGGAAGACTTAAACTTTGAAAATAGTGTAAGCAATGATAAATTAAGCAAAAAACTAGATAAAAAATACATAAAAATTGAAAAATTTATTACAAAAAAAGATGAAAAAGTTTTTGAGAAAAAACAAAAATTGTTAAACTCAAATTATTTAGATGAATTGGAAAAAGATATTGTAAACACTGCTAAAATTTTGCAAAGTGAAGAAAATTTTTTTGAAAATATGAAAGATATAGTTAATGAAGTAATTGAAAATGAAGATGTTGATTACTTAAACTTTGTAAAAAAGTATTTAACAATTTTGATAAATTCGGCTAAACAAAACTTAAACATTTATGAAAAGCAATTAAACTTCATACAACAAGTTTTTAAAGAGGAGAAATAAATGAAAATTAGCGTATTAGGTTGTGGTAGATGGGGAACATTTTTGGCTTGGTATTTAGCGGACGCACACGAAGTTACTTTGTGGGGAAGACAAGGTTCAAAGCATCTTGAGACATTGCAATCAACTCGAAAAAATGAATATTTAACTTTGAAAGATAACATTAAATTAACAAGTGACATAAATGAAGCTCTAAGTAATGAAGTTATCGTTATTTCAATTTTGACGCAAGAATTAACAAATTTGATGGATGATTTACAACATTATGATTTAAGCAACAAAAAATTTGTGCTATGTATGAAAGGTATTGAATCTAGTACTGGAAAAAGAGTTAGTGAAATTATGATGGACCACGGCATAAATAAAAATAACATTGCTTTATGGGTTGGCCCAGGGCATGTACAAAATTTTGTTGAAGGTATACCAAACTGTATGATTATTCATTCTTATAATGAAGAATTATCAAAATTTTTAGTAAACGAATTTAAATCACCATTAATAAGATTTTATATAGGTGATGACATAATTGGTGGTGAAATTGGTTCAGCAGGTAAAAATGTATTAGGTATAGCAGCGGGTATGCTTGACGGAATTAACAAATCTTGTTTAAAAGGTGCGTTGATGTCAAGGGGTACATACGAAATTGCAAAATTAACACAAGCAATGGGCGGTAAAGTTATGACGGCTTATGGATTAAGTCATCTTGGCGATTTTGAAGCAACTTTATTTTCGCCATATTCTCACAATCGTATGTGGGGTGAGCAATTTGTTAAAAATGAAACATTTGGAAAATCTGCTGAAGGTGTTGGCAATATTAAGGGTATAATGTATTTAGCAGAAAAATATAACATTAATATGCCTATAACTAAAGCACTATATAACATAATATTTAATGGGAAAGAATTAAAAGAAGAATTTGAAGAATTATTTTTGCGTGAAACTAAGTGTGAGTTTGAAGAATTTTAAAAAAAATGCAGTACACCGCTAAATTTGTTAGCATAACTGCATTTTTTATTTTTTTTAATGGATCATAATCTAATATTATTTACTCTAGATCTTATTTATCTTTACCTTAAATCTTTTTTATGCTTTAAATTTAGTCAATTTTTGGCAAAGATTAGTTAATGATAATGATTTTTTGTTGAGTTAAATAATTTTTACATTTTATTCCTACTTACAGCATTATATAAAAATAAAGTAATTTGTCAATGAAATAATATTCAATATTAATGACAAAAATTTAATTTTAAGTAATTATGTGTCAAAGAAACATAAAGCAATTATTTATAAGTTCATTTGTAAAATATAATTTTAAATATTTGGTTATTTTAAATTTAACAATTCTTTTTCTTCTTTGGTTAATTTCGATTTAATTTTTTCTAGTTTTTGTTCTTTTAAAAAATTTTCATATTCTTCGAATGATTCAAAAATATTAATAGTTTTTTCTTTTATTTCACCATCTCTGCGCCCCGAAAATCCGTCATAAGCATTTTTAGCTGCTTTTTTAGCGTCTTCATAATTAGTAAAGTACCCTATTAAATAATCATATGATACTCTGGCACTTTGGTCCTCTCCGCCGTGTACTTCCCAAACTTTTATTTTCATATTACCTCCGTTGTGTTTATTATATCATTTGAACAGCATTTTGTCAATACTCTTTTAGTTTATTACAATCAAATGCTATAAACATTTTGTGTAACTGCATTATTATGATATAATCTTCAATAAGTTATAATAATTAAATAATTTATTTAATAATTTGTATGGAGTAAAAAGTGAAAATTACAACAATCCGTGGAGATATGTGCAATGTGCATATTATTATAAGTAACATTGTAGTTATTGTTGATGCAGGAGCAAGTTTAAACAAAATTCTTGAAGAAACTGGAAATGAAAAAATAGATGTTATATTTTTAACACACGCACATTATGACCATTTTGCTTATTTAAATGATTATATTGAAAAATTTAAAGATGTAAAAGTTTATATGACAAGACAAGCATTTGAAAAGTTAGATAATCCTATTTTAACTGTTGCAAAACTGTTTGGTGTAAACAATTTAAATAAAATTAACCAATCTTGTGTTAATTTTGTTGAAGATGGTACAACTATTGATGAATTAGAAAACAAAAATTGCTTTATTTCACTAAAAGGGCATACAGATTGTAGTTGTGGACTAATAATTGAAGACAACTTGTTTTGTGGTGATGCACTGTTTGAAGATGGATTTGGTAGATATGATTTGCCTACAAGTGATTTTAATGAAACAAGTAAAACTTTACAAAAATTAAAAAACTTAAAGGGTATAAACACTTGCTATGCTGGACACGGCAATTCATTTGAATTTAGTAAAAGATTTAACTTTAACTAATTATTTTGTAAATTATAAAACATTATAAATAAAAGTTATTATTTTTTTAAGTTTATAAAATGCTTTAAACTAAATAATTAAACAAAACAAAAATTAAAGTTGTAACAAAAGGTGAAAACATTGGAAGAACGATATTTAAAGTTTAGTAATTGGCTAAAAAATAAATTTGGTGAAAGAGTTTTAAAAATTTGTGTCGATGGCGGGTTTACTTGTCCTAATCGTGATGGTAAATGTGGTGTTGGGGGATGTATATTTTGTAGCGAAAAAGGAAGCGGAGAGCATATAAAAAACTTAAATATAACCGAACAAGTATTATCTCATTTAAATAGTTATAGGGGGAAAAGAGCAAATAAGTTTATAGTCTATTTTCAAAATTTTAGTAACACTTATGATTCAGTTAAAAATCTTAAAATAAAATATGACCAAGCATTAGTTAGCGATAAAATTGTTGCTCTTTCTGTTGCTACAAGACCTGATTGCATAAATGAAGAAATAGTAAAATTGTTGAGTTCATATGCAAAAAAATATTATGTTTATGTTGAGTTAGGACTACAAACAGTAAATGAAGAAGTAGCACAATTTTGCAATCGTGGATATAGTAATCAACAATTTACACAATCGGTAGAGTTATTGAATAAATATAACATACCTGTTGTTGTGCATATAATGGTTGGTTTGCCAAATGAAAAACAAGATGACATTGAAAAAATTGTAAATTTTATTAATAATCATAACATCCAAGGGGTTAAAATACACTCAACATATGTAGTAAAAAATACTAAATTGCACAATTTATATTTAGAAGGGAAATATGAACCATTAAAGTTTGAAGACTATATCAAAAATGTTATTTACATAATAACTCACTTAAAAAAAGATATAGTAATTCACCGAATTAGTGGCGATGCACCAAAGGATATTTTAGTGGTTCCTGAATGGAATATGCACAAAAAACGCATATTAAACTGCATTTTTAAGACACTTAATGATAAAAATTTGTATCAAGGTTGTTTTTATAAGAATTAAATATAAGATTAAAAAATTAAAAAATAATTTATAAGTTAGTTGTTAAATATTTTCAGTTTATTATAAAATTTAACTACTAAGAAAACAAAAGATAGATAATTACAAATTCACATTTTTTTTTTGCTCATTGTTTGTTTTTTTCAAATTGATTTTGTTTTTCAATGTTAATTATTGTAGGTAAAATTGAGTTATCTATTTCATAAAAAATATCGCTTAGTTGTTTTAAATCAAGTTTTAATTGATGGCTTTTATTAAATCTGTTTTTTATTTTATCTACTGGCACATCGTGTCCGCCTTGTAA
>CALVZW010000012.1 GCA_944372675.1 uncultured Clostridia bacterium | reverse complement strand
AAACACTGGTTGCAACGACAATACAAACATTATTGAAAACACTAATAACCACATTATCAGTTTCGCTAAGTCCCTTCGTTCGTTTGTTTGCCATTTTCTTGTTGCAACTTTTGTAATACACTTTTTATTTTCGTTATTGTTTTTATTATTGGATGTAGATAGTAAACTATCTACCCCCCCCCCCCCTACTTTTTTCATTTCGTTTTTCATAATCTTGCACTCCTTTTCATTTGTTAGTTTAGTATATCACAATTTATTTTTATTAGTCAAATAATTTTAAACATTAATGTTATTTTTATAATTTTTTTAAATTTTTTATACCCACATTTATTTTTACATAACTTTTTTATGTATTTTTAATTTGCATTTTATCATTTATTATCAGGTACTAAATCAAGTAAAGAACCCATTGAGTTATTAAAGTAAAATTCTGGTACTTCGCCTACAATAATGCTTTCACATATCATTACTTGCGTAAAAGTGTTTACTACATCATCGAATATCGGCAAAATTAAATTAACTGATGTTGTAACTTCTAAATAAATACGGTGTAAAGTTTGGTTAATACCTGCTTGTATAAATTCAGATTTAAAAATGCAATCTAGTGTTCCAACTGGTGATACTTTAATATAAACATCTGGTCCTTTTCCTGCAAACAACGGCATACCTGTAAAAGTCCCTAGTGGTATTGCTATGCCTTGCTCCCCTATGCTTTCAACCTTTGCTAATGCTTTGGTTGATATTTCCTTTGACAAACTGTTTATCTTAATAGCGTTGGCTTGAATCATACTAATTTTACCTTGGCTATCAGTTGTAACGGTGATAAGTTCATCATAAACATCACTATCATTTAATATTTCAGAAATGGTTGAATTTACTGCTCGAGAAGTAAGCATTTTTATTTTGCTTTCACTTGTTGTTACTATAACTGGATTTATTACTGTGTTAAAATAAATTAATACTGCTATGCCAATTATAACAATAACAGAAATAAAAATTATTAATCGTCGAACTCTTTTTGATTTCTTGCTTTCACCATTTACTCTACACTTTCTCATAATATTATTTATATGCTTAAATGTTGAAAAAGTACACTATCGTTTTTTAATGTATTTACAATTAAAAAAAATCAGTATAAGAATTTTATTGCTGACTTTAAAATTTAATATTGATAAAATTTTTTAATTTTTATTGCTAAATTAAATTTAAAACTTTAACACTTAAAGTGTTGCATTTATTTTTAAAATAAATAAGTTAATTAAAGATTTTTATCTATTAATTTTTTTTATTAATTTAAAATAGACACTTTATACCTATTTAATGAATATCTTTAAAATTATCACATATTCTTTTTAGTTCGAGCATCGAAAATAATAGCAAACAAGTAAGCAAAGGCAACAGCCGCAGCAATGCCACCTGCTGTTTTAGTTAAGCCACCAGTAAACACTCCAATTAGTCCGCTTTCCTGCGCTCCAAGTATTGCACCCTCAGCCAATGCTTTACCAAAGCCCAAAATTGGTATTGTTACACCACTTTCAGCAAATTGAACAAGATAATCAAATACTCCTACCCCCTCTAAGAAAACCCCTAATACAACAAACATCACAAGAATTCTTGCCGATGTTATTTTAGTTTTAATTATTAGCACTTGTGCAATTGAGCAAATAAAACCGCCAACGAAAAAAACTTTTAAATATAATAGTAAATCAAACATATATCACCTTTTATTTTCCAAAACTATTGCGTGAGCAATACCCGGTATTGACTCACCTTGAAAACTTGATGTAGTACTTAATAATGCCCCTGTTGCAATAAATAATACCTTATTGTAAACCTTTTCTCTCATCTTTTGCAAAATGTATGAATTTAACATTACAGCAGAACAACCACAACCTGAACCGCCCATAAAAGTATTTTGTTCATTAGTGTAAATACAATGACCACAATCAATATAATTTTGTCCTAGTTTATAGCCGTTGTATTCCATTAAATCTATTAAAATTTCAGCACCAAGTTTACCCAAATCACCTGTAACAATAAGGTCATAATCGTCGGGAGTAGTTTTAGTATTTTGAAAATGTACAAGCATTGTTGTCATTGCCGATGGTGCCATTGCCGCACCCATATTGTTTGCATCAGTAACATTAAAATCAACAACCTTACCAAAAGTTGCCATTGTAATTTGTGGTCCAATTCCTTTGTTAGATAAAACAGAACATCCGCCACCTGTTACAGTCCACTGTGCAGTTGGTGGTCGCTGATTCCCTAATTCTAGTGGCATACGGAATTGTCTTTCAACTGATGAAAAATGACTTGCAGTTGCACACGCAACATTATCAAAATAACCCGCATCGACTAAACAAGCCCCTACAGCAAGCGATTCTGCCATAGTTGAACACGCACCAAATAGTCCTATATATGTTACATCAAATCTTCTTGCTGCAAAACTTGAACTTATTATTTGATTTAATAAATCGCCACAAATTAGCGCATCTATTTCTTTAGGTTGTAATTTTGCTCTTTCAATGGCATTAAATATTACATGTTCTAGCATTTTTCTTTCAGCCAATTCGTAACTATCGCAATCCCAAAGGTCATCTTTTAAAACTAAATCAAAATATGGTGCAAATACGCTGTAACTTTCCTTAGGTCCTGCAATTGAATATGAACTTATTATGGTTGGTTTGTTTTTAAAAAATATTGTTTGTTTGTTTTCCATTAAAATGCCTCTATTATTAAATAAATTAATCCTACGACAATTGACGCCACTACCCCATTTACAATAACCGGCCCTGCTACAATAAACATTTTTGAACACATACCAAAAATAATACCTTCACGCTTAAAATCAAGTGCCGAACTTGCTATTGAGTTCGAAAACCCAGTAATTGGGACTATTGTTCCTGCCCCTGCTATTGCACCAATATCATCAAAAACTCCTAATCCTGTTAACAACGATGCCAAAAAAATCAAGCCAATTGAAGCCCAATTACTTGCTTCTTGTGGTGTCATAGTGTCAAATATACTTAATAAAGTATCTTTAATTGTTTGCCCTAAAACACAAATTATACCACCTATTATAAATGCATAAAAAAGTGATGGAAAATTATGTGTTTTAGGTATTTTTGATTCAACATAAGCATTGTATCTTGCATTTCTTTCATTTTTATTCATAATTGCCTACCAAAAACAAGTTTTGACATTTTAAATAATGTTTATACCAATTTTTGCTAGCAATTCAATAATTAATTTCATATTTATTATTTTTTAAAAATTTTTTTTGTTTTATAAGTTTTAAATATTTTTTGTAAATCACATAAAAATTTTTAATTTTAATGAAATTTTAAATTTTTTTAATAATTTTTTATTTTTAACAAATAATAAATAAACATTTTGGAGGAAAATATGAATAAATTTATATCAATTTGCCTAGCAAGTGTGCTTGGCATAACAACATTAGTTGGCGGGACTACCGCAGTAATTACTAGAGATACGGCTGTAAATTTAACACAGCCACAAGCAACAACACAAGAAAAAAGCGATGCTCAATTTGTTAATACAACAAATACTAATGTACAAACAAAAGCAGGAACAGTTGTTTCTTTAAACAACAATGAAATTGCAACAAACAATAATTGCGTTGATGGAAATTGCGTGAATAATGCAAACGCTTACAATAACTTATATGGCAATATGAATAATAACAACGGTTATTATAACGGATTATATAATAACTATAATTCTAATAATTTTGGAACTTACAACGGAAATTACAACAACGCAAATTATAATAATGCTTATGGCGTTAACAATGCCTACGGAGTTAATAATGGCTATGGAGTAAACAACGGTGTTAATAATGTTGACCCAAGTTACAACCCTCGTTCAAATGTCAACACATATAAAGCACCTTTAACAAAGCCAAATTATTCTAACATTGACACATATCGCTTAAATAATAATTATAGAAATAACAATAATTACAATAATGCGATTAATAATACAACAACTAATACAACTTCAAATACAACCGCTTCAAACACTGTTACAAATTCTAACACAAACAACGCAACAACTACAAACACTCAAACAAAAACAATTAGCACAAAAAACAATCAAAACACTGCTAACAGTTCATTAAATAATGTATCTACGAATAATAACAATGAGTTAAACAGTGCTAATAAAATGAATAATTACACAAACTATAATAATTATTCAAGTTCAAAACTAGCCCAACACCCAAAATATCAATATGGGCATAGAATTGACAAAGAAAATGCAAACGATAACATAAATAATTCTATTGATAGACAAGTTAATAACATTAACAATAGAAATATTGAAAATTACAATAATAATGATTTATTAAATAATACAAAAAACGATTTAACCAACAATCAAAACAACCAAATAAAATCTTCTAATTTACAAAATAATAACAACTTAAAAACTAACAATGCAAACTATTATTCAGTAAATGAGGAAAACACAAATAACCAAACTTCAAGACACTACTTAGGCATTTTTAACGGAAAAGACACCAACCAAATTGCTTATTTTGCAATGCAAATTAAAGAATTAGCAAACGATACAAACAATGGTCAAAATTTTAAAGAAACTTATATAAATTTAAGAAATACAACAAATGATGCAATTTCAATGTTAAATCAAGATGCTTACAACAACATTGAATTAACCGATACACAAAAAGAACAATTAAATGAACAAGCAGATAAACTATTTGAAATTTCGCAAGAATTATTTATGCTTAACAACAATGAATTATCACCTTTCGGTTTAAGACTTGAAACAAATTTTTATACAAACGATATTCAACAATCTTTTGCAAGAATTTATGATACTTTTGAACAAAGAATATCTTTAATGAATGAAGCAATCAAAATTATTGACAATATTACTTCAATCTTAGATAATGCAACTCAAAGTAATACTACAACAACCGACGAAACTCAAAACCACACAACGACTACAAACAATAATCAAAACACTACAACAACACAAAATGTAGCAAACAGACAAACTAACAATATAACAAGTTTAAATAACACTCAAAATAATGTTAATACAAACTTACAAAATAACACTAATAATCAAAGAGTAACTAATACTAACACTAATACTAGTACTAACACTAGAACAACAAATAATATGACTACAAACTCCGCAACACAAAGCAATAAATCAATGCAAAACGGTAATGTAGCATCAAATACTCAATTTAATAACAGCAACACAAACCAAAGAATAAATAATTTAAATAACACAATGCAAAACAATGCAAAAACAACAACTCAAACAAACACTACTTCAACTATTGGAACTCAAAGAAACACTAGCAACAATCAAACAAATAACAATGTTAATAGAACAATGAATGTAGATAACAATGATATTGTAAATACTGATAAAGAAAATGATAATCAAGTAATAAATAATAAAAATCAAACTAATGATAATTTAAACAATCAAAACAACACAAACACTACAACAAAAGTAGTACCTAATAATCAAAATACTAAACAAAATTATGTACAACCAACAAACAGTGTTAGCACAAAAAATACAAATTTGATGATGCTAGATAACGGAACACTTCCACTTGATAAGCCTGTTGATGAAACAATTGAAAATGTAAAAGAAGAAATACAACAAATTGATGTAAAAAAAGAAAAACCTGTTGTAATAGATGAAAAAGCAAGTGCGAATGACCGTCCTCAAGTTAGACAAACACCAAAGGAAGCATTAAAAATAAAAAATTCTAACTTCCCAAACACAAACCCACTTATTAATAATCAATAATTTTGTTAATATTAAAATAATATGTTAAACAAATTTAATAATTCATTATTTCAATAATTTATTAATTTAATAATTAAGTAATTTAATAATTAAGTAATTAAGTAATTGAGTAATTGAGTAATTGAGTAATTGAGTAAACAAAAAACTTCTATGGAATTTACCACAGAAGTTTTTTTTGTATTAATTTGTATCATTATTTTTAATTTTTAATTTTAATTCATTATTTTCAACATCAACAATAACATTGTCGGTTGATTTTAAATCGTTATTTAACAATAATTCGGCTAATTTATCTTCTATTTCGTGTTCAATAACCCTTCTTAAAGGTCTAGCGCCAAACTCACTATCATACCCCTTTTCAACAAGGTATTTCAATGCCCTTTCAGTTAACTTTAAGTCGATGTTTTGATTTTTTAATTTTTGACATAATTGTTTCATTAAAATTTTCGCAATTTGTGCTAATTCTTTTTGAGTTAAAGAATGGAATATAGTAATTACATCAATTCTGTTTAAAAACTCAGGTTTAAAATAGTTCTTTAACTGCAAATGTAAAAACTCATTAACTTGTTCATCAGTCATTGGCTCAGCACCTGCGTCTTTTAGTTGTCGTTTCTTTTGATTTAATGCACTTATTCCGCAGTTGCTTGTCATAATGATTATGGTGTTTTTAAAACTTACAACTCTACCCTTTGAATCGGTAAGTCTACCATCGTCCAAAATTTGAAGTAGCATATTAAACACATCAGGATGTGCTTTTTCAATTTCATCAAAAAGTACAACAGAATATGGTTTTCTTCGTACCGCTTCGGTAAGTTGTCCGCCTTCGTCGTGTCCAACATAACCAGGTGGCGAACCAATTAATTTAGCGACACTATGTTGTTCCATATATTCACTCATATCTAATCGAATAATAAGATTTTCATCGTCAAACATCGCTTCGGCTAATGCTTTGCATAACTCTGTTTTTCCTACACCAGTTGGCCCTAGGAACAAGAATGAACCAATAGGTCTTTTAGGGTCTTTTAACCCTGCTCTTGCCCTTTTTATTGCTCTAGCAACGGCAGTAACGGCTTCGTCTTGTCCAATAACTCGCTTATGCAAAATTTCTTCCATACGGTTTAATCTTTCTTTTTCCGATTCGGTTAATTTTGTAACAGGAATATTTGTCCATTGCGAAACAATTTGAGCAACATCTTCCGCTGTAATTTGGTTTTGTGTTTTTTGATAGTTTGTTTCATTGCTCTTTTGCATTTGTTCAACTTCATCAGTTAATTTTTTAATTGCATCTCTAAACTTTGCTGCTCTTTCAAAATTTTCTTGAATTAGTGCCTCATTTTTGTTGTTTTCAAGTTCCTTGATTTGTTGCATTTTAGCCTTTAAATCGCTTGAAACTATTGAATTATTAACCTTAACTTTACTGCACGCTTGGTCAATAAGGTCGATTGCTTTATCTGGAAGTTGCCTATCCATAATAAATCTATCGGACAAAGTTGCAGCGGCTACTATTGCTTCATCAGGTATTGACACTTGGTGAAATGCTTCGTAACTATCTCTTAAGCCTTTCAAAATTTCGATTGTTTGTTCAACGGTTGGGGCTTCAACAAGCACAGGTTGGAATCTTCTTTCCAAAGCCTTATCTTTTTCAATGTACTTACGATATTCGTCAGTAGTAGTAGCACCAATAGTTTGTAATTCACCTCTTGACAAATAAGGCTTTAACATATCTGCTGGATTAATTTCGCCTTGCTCAGAACCTGCTTGTGCTAGTGTGTGAATTTCATCAATAAATACAATAATGTTTTTATTTGCAATTATTTTTTCAATAGCGGATTTCAATTTTTCTTCCATACTGCCACGATATTTAGTGCCAGCCATCAACCCGCCAATTTCAAGAGAATAAATTATTTTGTCTTTAAGCAAACTAGGAACTTCCCCCTTAGTAATTGCTAAAGCAAGTCCTTCAACAACTGCCGACTTACCAACACCCGCTTCACCAATTAAAACAGGATTATTTTTAGTTTTACGGCACAAAATTTCAATAATTTTGTTAATCTCTTTTTCTCTGCCAATTACAGGGTCAATCTTGCCTTGTTTTGCTTTTAAAGTTAAATCAGACCCCATTGCAAGCAAATCGTCATCTAATTGACTTTTAATATTACTTTGCTTATTTGCATTGACATTTTCTTTTGGCTCGTATTCATTAAAGTTAATAGTACCGCCTCGCAAAACACCTAAAAGTTGATTTTTTAATTCGTTAATATCAACTCTAAACCCACGAGTTAATAAGGTATTAGCCATACAATCGCTAGACATAATGATTGCAAGCAACAAATGTTCAGTGCCAACAAAATCATAATTTAGTTGCATTGATAAAGTCTGTGCTACTCTAAAGATTTCTTTAGCACGAGGTGTAAAGGTTGGCTCACTTGCCCCATACCCAAAATTATCACCAATTTTGTCTTCGTATAATTTAGAATATGTTTCCTTAGTAACGCCGTAATTTTTTAGTAACTTTGTTGCCATACTATCGTTTATTGAAATTATACCAAATAATAAATGCTCAGAACCCACTTGGTCGCTTCCGTGAAGCATAGCAAATTCGGTTGCATTTTTTATTGCTCTTTTAACACTTTCAGTTGGATTAAATGAATAAAACATAATATTTTCTCCTTTTCATTAATTATATATTTTGTACAAAATATTTTTAAGAATTTTCGCACGCAAGTCATTTTCAATCAAAAACGGTGTTTTTAGTGCTTTTGGCTCGATTGCACTCGTAATACAAACTTTTTGCTCTTCACTAATTTTTCCATTTCGACACAAATTATCTAAAATACAACAAGCAGAATTGTAATCAATATTATTACCAATCCTTTCAAAAATTATATCTTTGAATTTGTCGTCAATATTAATTTTTTTAATTTTAACATAACCACCCCCGCCCCGCTGACTATCAACAATGTAGCCTTTGTCTAAGGTAAAACGAGTGGATAAAACATAATTTATTTGACTTGGTACACATCCAAAAAAATCTGCTAGTTCGTTTCTAGATAATTCTAATTCTTCATTGGAAAAATTATCTAAAAGAAACTTTTCAATCGTATCACTTATTGTACGCATAATTCCTCCAAATAATTTGACTATCTTTGACTTTTGTTATATTATATATTAAAATTATATAAATGTCAAGTATAAAACAAGATAAATTTAAAAAAAATTTAAAATATTTTTATTTTATCTTAAAGTATTTTCATTTAATTTAATATTTTTATTTTTTTAACAAAATTAAATTTTTTTTATAAAAAACAGTTGACAAATAAGTTTTTTTTTGATATTATACAAAAGTAACTTATGGATAGGTTCCCGAGTGGCTAAAGGGAGCAGACTGTAAATCTGCCGTCTATGACTTCGGTGGTTCGAATCCACCCCTATCCACCAGAGGTATAGTTTATTCTATATCTCTTTTTTTGTTTTCTAAATATTGCCAATATAATTTTGAATGAAATGCCTTAAAACGCACACAATATATATGAGGAAGTTGATAACCCATTAATTAATGTGTAACTACTTTCTCAAAAAAAATACTTAATAAATTAGATAATCTTGTAATCAATCTTTTTTAAAAAATTTAAATAAAAATATAATATACATAATATCTTTAATCATAAATCTAATTTATTAAGTTTAGGTAAATTGCAAGAAAATTGCAATAGGAGGTAAAAATGGCTAAAGCAAGTAAATCTGCTAGTACAAACGCAAGAACAAGTTCAAGAGCAAATGCTTGTAAATCTTCAACAAAATCTTGCACTAACAGTTCTACTAAGTCATCAACAAAATCTTGCAGTAAATAATGTAAGATTTTAAACGACCAACGAAAAGGCACAATATTAGTTGTGTCTTTTTGTATTTATCTGTAACATTTTTTTTGCTAATAAATAAAATATTGTTATGTAAACTATTTTATAGTATAAAAATAATTATTAATAATATGTTCCCATTAAAACATAAATAATTGCAAAAAATTTATAACATTTTAAAATAAATTAAAAAAAATAAAAAAAAATAATTTTTTTTAAAAAAATGTTAAAAAATAGTTGACAATTAAAAAATAGTATAGTATACTTATGGAGCATTGATGGGAGTTTAGCTCAGTTGGTAGAGCACCTGCCTTACAAGCAGATGGTCATAGGTTCGAGTCCTATAATTCCCACCAGCACATTAAGTGCTAAACAAGCGGGAGTGGCTCAGTGGTAGAGCGTCACCTTGCCAAGGTGAATGTCGCGAGTTCGAATCTCGTCTCCCGCTCCATTTTTTTATTAAGTTTGGCGCCATGGCCAAGTGGTAAGGCACAGGTCTGCAAAACCTTTATTCCCCAGTTCAAATCTGGGTGGCGCCTCCATTGCCGAAGTGGCGGAATAGGCAGACGCAAAGGACTTAAAATCCTTCGGGCAGCAATGCCTGTGCGGGTTCAAGTCCCGCCTTCGGCACCAAATACCACTATCTTAATAAAAACAAAAAGGCTCCATTTTTATGGAGTTTTTTTGTTGTTTTTTTATTTTTATACCTTATTAACTAAATTATTTCTCCGCCCTATTTTCTCACTTATTAACTTTTTAATTTTATATATGATTTGAGAATATTGAACCCATTTTGCCTAGTATATAAATAAAAAAAAGCATATATATATTATGCTTTAAGTAATAATAAAATTTAAATTGTTTAATCAAGGAATTCTAAATATTTTTGAAGTAACAAGTCCTTCTTCATCAATTTCAATTATTCCAAAAGTATTATTTTTTAACATACCTTTACCAACACTTCCAGGGTTAAGCACAATTAGACCTGAATCTAATTGAGTTTGAAAAGCAATATGAGTATGCCCAAACACCGCAATATCTGCATCTAGTTCAGTAGCCTTTTGAAATAGTTTTTTCATACCTAATTTAACACCATATTTATGACCGTGCGTCATAAATATTTTTTTACCAGCAATCTCAATAAATAAATCGTCATCAAAATTTATGTCTCCGTCGCAATTTCCTTTGACAACAAATAATTTATCATTTAATTGTCGTTTAAAATTCATTATGTCCATAACATAATCGCCTAAAAATAGCACATAATCATATTCTGCTTTATCTAAAACTTGCTTTAAATTTATCAAATTTTTATGTGAATCTGAAATAACCAATATTTTCATTTAACTTCTCCTTACCAATAGATAACATATAAAATTACTATTGCAAAGAATATTAAACTTAACATAAACAACCCAAATTTAAATGGTATTAGTTGCTTATCTTTTTTAACAATAGATTTAGCAAAACAAAGACAACCTAATGCAAAAGCACATAAACAAATAAGTGCTTTCCAAAAATCTGGTAAATCTCTTATTAATGTATTTACTAAATTATTCCATACATCTAACATTGTAGTAATATACATTTATTTCCTCCGTTTGTATGATTATATAACAAGTTAAGCGATTTGTCAATATTTTAATCAACTAAAATACTTTCGCTAGTCATATCACTAGGTTTTTCAATCTCTAAAATATGTAATATTGTTGGTGCAATATTTGACAATGCAAAATCGCCCTGCTTTAATCTTGCTTTTTTGTCACAAATTATAAATGGCACAGGATTTGTAGTGTGGCTAGTAATTTTATTTTTTTGTTTATCTAAAATCAATTCAGCATTTCCGTGGTCAGCAGTTATTATAAGTGTATAATCATTTAAATTATTATATATTTTTTTTAATGCCTTATCAACTGCTTTAACTGCAACTTTGGTTGCTTTTAAATTACCCGAATGACCAACCATATCACCGTTTGCTAAATTAAGGACAATTAAATTATATTCTTCTTTTTTTATGGCTTCAATAGCACTATTTGCAATTTCATCCGCTTTCATTTGTGGCTTTAAATCAAATGTTGCAACATTATCTGATTTAATTAGTATTCTATCTTCATTTTTGTAAGGTTTTTCTTTTAGCCCATTAAAGAAATATGTTACGTGTGCATATTTAGTGGTTTCCGCTATTTTAAGCACCTTACCACCACTCTTAGTAACGACTTCAGTTAAATTGTTTTTTATTACTTTCTGTGAAAATAAATATTTAACTTGTAATTTATCTAATTTTTCTCCATAACTTGTCATTGTGGTAAGATTAAAAGTATTATTAATTATAAATTCATTAAAATCTTTATCAGCAATAGCATAACAAAGTTGTCTTGCTCTATCCGCCCTAAAATTTGTAAATAAACAAAAATCACCTTTTTTAAAGCCTTTGTATTCTTCTAAAATTATTGGCTTAATAAATTCATCAGTTTCACCGTTTGATATTTTTTCGTTTACGGCATCAAGTAAATTTTCAACTTTTTGTCCTTGTCCTAAAACAATGGCATCATAGGCTGTTTTTGTCCTATCAAAATTACTGTCCCTATCCATTGCAAAATATCTACCAACAACGGTTACAATTTTACCAACTTTTAAAATTCTTATATTATCATAAAGTTGTTTTAAAAATTCATTAGAAACATTAGGCAAAGTGTCTCTACCATCAGTAATTGCGTGTATGAATATATTTTTAAAATTGTTATGTTTTGCAAATTTTAAAATTGCAACAATATGCTCAATGCTACCGTGTACACCACCATTTGAAATTAAGCCAATAATATGCAAAGACTTTTTTTTGTCTTTTGCACTTTGAATTAAGTCGAGTAAAACTTTATTTTTAAAAAATTTACCATTGTTAATTGATTCATTAATTGTCAAAAGTTCTTGCAAAACAGTTCTTCCTGCACCAATATTTTGATGCCCAACTTCACTATTTCCAATTTGCCCATAAGGAAGCCCAACATATTCACCCGATGCGTGCAACTGTGTGTTAGGAAATTTTTTCATAGCATAATTTAAGAACTTTGGATTTGCTAACTTAACTGCATTACCAAATTTTTCATTTCTTAAGCCAATTCCATCCATTATCGCAAGCACAATTTTTTTGTTGTTCATAGTTTCTCCTTATGATTTTATCAAATTATAAAAACCTTGTGGGTCAAGGCTAGCACCACCGACCAAAAAGCCATCTAAGTTTTTTATAGTTTTAAAAGAAGTAATGTTTTCTTTACAAACACTTCCGCCATATAAAATAGGAAAATTATATTTATATTTTTCACTTAAACATTTTTTTATAAAACTTATCATATTTTCTATTTCTAATGCTTTAGGTGTAATATTTGTTCCTATTGCCCAAATCGGCTCATAAGCAATAACAATTTGATTAAAATTATTTAAGTTATCTAACGCAGAAAAAATTTGATTACAAACGACTTCAAATTTATTTTCTTTTTCTTCAAAAGTTTCACCAACACAAAGTACTTTACACAAATTATATTTGCTTAAAAAACTTAATTTATTAGCAATAATTTCATTTGTTTCTCCAAATTTTATTCTTCTTTCGCTATGCCCAATTAAAGTATATTTCACACCTAAGTTTAAAAGCATTTCAACATCTTTTGCATTACAAATATTAATATCTTGAACACCAATATTAAAGTTAATTTTATCAATTAAATTAGTATTTACAATTAATTCTAAGGGCAAGAAAAAGCAAATTTCATCGTTAAAATTTTTAAAGTTATTAAAAACTTTAAAATAATCTAAAATCCCTTGTTCATTTTTATTTGCTTTAAAATTGGCAAAATAAAACATTTATTCTTTATCCTTTAAATTTACAAGCCCTGGAAGTTCGCTTCCTTCAAGCATAGCAAGTGATGCCCCACCGCCTGTTGATACAAAATAAAAGTCATTTTCAAAACCAAAATTTCTAACGGCAGAAGCACTATCTCCGCCACCTACAATCATTTGATTTTTATTTTCAGCCATTGCCTTTGCTACTGCTCGAGTTCCTTTTGAAAACCTTTTGTATTCAAAAACACCCATAGGGCCATTCCAATATGCAGTTTTTGCTTGACTTATTAATTTTGAAAACATACGAATGGTTTTTGGTCCAATATCCATACCAATACCATCTTCTGGGAAATGCTCAGAAGAACAAACATCGTAGTCAGCAAGAAATGAAAATTCTTTTGCTACTAAATGGTCAATCGGTAAACAAATTTTCACTTTCTTATTCTTTGCTTTTTCTAGTAATAACTTTGCATATTCAATTTTGGCTTCATCTACTTTACTATTGCCCACATTGTAGCCTTCCGCTGCTAAGAAAGTATAAGACATTGCCCCGCCTATGAGTATACAATCAACTTTTTCAATAAGGTTAGATATTAATTTTATTTTATCACTTACTTTAGCCCCACCTAAAATTGCAACAAATGGTCTTTGTGGATTTTCAATTAATTGTGAAAACACTTCAACTTCCTTTGCCATAAGTAACCCGCAATAAGATGGAATAAATTTTGTTATACCTGCTATTGATGCGTGCGCCCTATGAGATGTTCCAAAAGCATCATCACAATAAATATCGCCTAAATCAGCAAGTTTTTTTGCAAATTCTTCATCATTTTTTTCTTCTTCTGGGAAAAATCTAATGTTTTCAAGAACCATAACATCGCCATTTTTCATAGTTCGTAACATTTTTTGCATATGTTCAGAAAATAGTTCTTTTTCAAATAAAATAGGCATATCTAAAAGTTCTTTCAATCGTTCAACCACTGGTTCAAGACTGAACTTAGGGTCAACTTTGCCCTCAGGTCTTCCTAAATGCGAAATAATAATAACTTTAGCCCCTCTTTCAATAAGAAAATTAATTGTAGGTAGGGCTTCAATTATCTTTTTGTCGTCTGATATAACGCCATTTTTATTAATTGGCACATTAAAATCTTCTCTTAATATTACTTTTGTTCCTTCTAAATATTTGTAATCTGCTATACTTGCTTTATTCATAATGTTCTCCCTATTTAACAAATTTTTACTATTTGATTATTAATGTAATTTACTACATTTTCAAGTGCTTGTATTATTGTAAATACTTCGTCAAATGATTGCAATTTTTGTTTTTTATCTTGTTTTGTCGTTGCTTTAACTTCTAAACGCTTATAAAGTATTTTTTTAGTTTTAATCTTTAAAAGTGCTAATTCCTTATCGTAAGCAAATTCATCTTCAAGTTCAATATCCATTTTACTTACTAACTCTTGTTCTTTAATTTCGTAAATGATTTCATATCCTTTACTAATTTTTTGAATGAGTTTAAAATGTTCATCAATACATTCTTTTTCTTCCTGAGTAAATGATACTGCATCACTTATTCTATTAACTACAAGCAAACACAACTCGGCAATATGTTCAGCCTCTCCTAATGCACTACTATAATATTGCAATGTAGGTGAATAATTTGACTCATCGCTGACTTTTAAAATATTACTTTTAGTTTGCGTAATATTTGTATAAAAATTATTAATTCTATTTACAATGTTAATTTTTTTCCTTTTGGTAGGCTCATTTAAATATGCATCAACTTTTTCCAATATTTCTCTTTGCTCAAATGCTAACTCTTGCATACACTTTAAAATTTGGTGACTTGCAATTGGCATATTTGAAGTCAAATTTGATTCCATTATAAATATTTTTTGTCGTTCACTCTTATCTTTGTCAGGCAATATTTTGTAAAGCAATTTACTAATTGGTTTAATAAGGCATAATTGAATTAACGCATTTAAAATGTTCATTAATAACAAAATCAACACAAGAACAACTGCATCATTTGAAATAAGCCCTGTTGTGAATGAAACAAGCGGAGTAAACGCAACCAAAAGTACCATTATTATAGTTGTTCCAACAGCCATATAAACATTAAAAATTGTTGCACGCTTAGCCGTTATGTTTGATTTTAAACAAGCCAAGACTGAAGCAAATGTAGTACCAGTGTTAGCCCCAGCAATTAAATACATAGCCGACATCATAGTCATAGCACTATCGCCTAATGACATTAAAGATACAAGCAATGCAGTCGTGCCCAAACAATGTAAACCCATACCACAAATAATACCAATAAGAATTAATACAAATGGATTTGTTAATGAGCCAATAAATGCAGAAACATTTGGCTCGCTTGTAACAGCCTCCATACCAATACTAGTCATTTTTAATCCACAAAAAAGCAGACCAAAACTTGTAATAGTTTTACCAATTTTTATTACTTGCGGATTTTTTGAAAATGTAAACATTAATGCACCTATTAGTGCAAAAAGCCCAAAAAATTCAACAATGTTAAATGATTCAAAGCATAACAAAAATAAAACAATAGACGAGCCAACTTGTGCTCCTAAAAACAAAGGTAATGCCTGCAAAAGCGTGAGTGCACCAACATTAATCAAACCAATGTACATAATTGTTGATACAGATGAACTTTGTACTAAAATAGTACTTCCTACTCCGGAGACAAAACCAACAAATCTATTTTTAGAAAGTTTATTAATGTTTTGTCTTATTGCTTTACCTGCAACACTTTCTAGACCCTGCCCCACCCCTTGTATTCCATAAAGTAATACTCCTAATCCAGAAAGCAAAAATAGTAAACCATAAATTGCTTCCATAAATAACCCTTTACATTAAAGTATATAATTTTTTTCCATTTAAAACAAGTAAATACACATTATTTTTGACATAAATTGCTTAAAAATTCCTTTTTTGTTGTAAATAGTTATTTTTTACACAAAAATGTATAAATTTAATTTTAATTTTATTTAAAATTTATATAGGTTTTTATATTAATTTTATAAAATATTTAATATGTTTTAATAGTAATTATTTTAAAAAGATGTTTAATAAAATAAAATTCTTTATAAATTATTGACAATTATTTTGATAAATGCTAATATGTTGTTATGTTAAATTTTAAGTCAAATATTATTCTAGCCCCACTTGCAGGATTTACCGATTGTGCTTTTAGAAAGTTATGTAGCGATTTTGGCGCTGGACTTACAGTAACTGAAATGGTAAGTGCAAAAGGTTTGCATTACAATAATGATAACACAGAAGTTCTTTTGAAGACGGCGGGCGAAACGCCTTGTGCGGTTCAAATTTTTGGTAGCGACCCTGATATTATGGCAGAAGCAACAACTAACGAAAAATTACAAAAATTTGATGTAATTGATATAAATATGGGATGCCCTGTTCCAAAGATTGTCAAGAACGGTGAAGGTAGTGCCTTGCTAAACGATATTAAATTAGCAGAAAAAATTATTACAAAGTGTGTTAAAACATCACCTAAACCAATATCAGTCAAATTTCGCATAGGATTTAAAGAAAATGATGATATATGCTTAGACTTTGCAAAAATGTGTGAAGCAAGTGGTGCAAAATTTATTACCATTCACGGAAGAACTCGAGAACAATATTACAGTGGTAAGGCAAAATTTGAAAGTATTTTTAAAACTGCCGAACAAGTTAAAATACCAGTATTTGCAAATGGCGATATAACTACAATTGATGACTACAATTTTATTATGAACAATAGTAATGTTTATGGCGTTGCAATTGGTAGAGGCGCTTTGGGTAATCCTGCCATATTTAGCAATCTTTTAGGAAAAAGTACAGTTAATAAAAAGCAACAAATATTAATGCATTACAATTATTTAAAACAAAATTTTAATGAACATTACATTTTTACAAATTTTAGAAAACATTTAGTTTATTATATTGACGGAATAAAAAATGCTCGTTCCGTACGCAGTGCAATTTTTACTGCACAAACTATAGAACAAGCAATTAATTTCGCTTTGAATGCTCTTATATAATTAACATTTATAAAAAACACACAAATATGTAGTAAAATTCTTTTTGATTTGTTCTGCATTTCACTCTTTATGTTATGTGTGTTTGTATTTATATTTAAAAGATGTTTAATGAATTAAATAAACTTAATTTTTCTCTTGAAATAAATCAATGTCGCTAACTCTAATTGCTAAACAAGGATAATTGTTCTCTTTATTTTTATTCATAATTAGTTGAATTTCATCTAAATAATTATCTACAATAAATAAATAATAATCACCATTAAATATGTAATCGTCAAGTTGTTCGTATCTATTATCATATTTTGCCGTTATAAGATGCTTCATATATGCTTCACTTCTTATTCGAGCACCCTCATTTGTTAACTCAAAAATTAGTTCTTGTTCATTACTTACAATTGTATAAACTTGTCTATCTTCATCAATAAAGTTTTCTCCATTTAACTTGTCGTAACTAGTTGTTACCTTAAAGTTAAGAAAAGGTGCCTTAAAAGATTTAGCACAGTACTTTACTGTTTTACTTAACTCATTTGTTTTAGACAATACATCTTCATACGCTTCTTTAAAATTTTTTTTATCATCAGTTCTATATAAAATTATTGTGTCAGTATCCCTTTTTGTATTTAGTTTTATCGCAAAATCGTTATTGCCAACATAGAATAATGGAAATACTTTTTTACTATACTCATTATCACCACTTTCAAAACCAAAGTGTTTAATAAGTTGCCCCTTAAAATCTTCTTTCTTAAAAATTTTAAATTTTTTAGAGAAAGTTAACTTTTTACATAAAATTGAATATATAATCATCCCCATTGGATTATCAAATTGTAATTTGTCTATAATACTCTTTTTTATTTGAAATTTTTTTAATAATTCATATTTAATTTCTTCTTTTGTTTCCTCTCCCATTCCCCCATGTTTAACATAAATGTCACTAGGATTAAGTAAAGTTTTAATATTACTACAATCAATTAAATCGTTTATTAAATCATTTTTCTCATTATAGGTAAATGTATTATATAATATGCTATTTTGAAAATCATTCCACGCTTGTTGAAACGCACAACACCATACCGCATTATCTCCAATTTGAGAATTAATAGTAGGCACCATAATCTTATTATCCATTTCTTATCTCCTTAATTTGATTAAATGTAAAATAAATACTAAATAATTAATGCTTGTTGTAACTAAAATTTATTGTAGCATTAATTTGTTGTGTCTACGCTTTTACATGGTTAAGTAATTTAAAAACTAAATACAACGAAAATCTCAAAAGTATGAGTATACACCGTGTTAAAATAATACTATTAGTTACACAAAAAGAAGTAGGCATAACCTACTTACATATATAACAAAAATTATTGAATATCTGTTTTAAACTTTTTACCGGCCTTAAATGAAGGTGCTTTGCAAGCAGCAATTTCAATAGATTCACCTGTTTTAGGGTTTACACCTTTTCTTGCTTCCCTTGCTCTTACTTCCCATTTACCAATACCAGAAATAGTAACATCATCACCATTCTTTAAAGCCTCTACTAAAACTTCGTAGCAAGCATCCATAACTTCGCCACAATCTTTTTTGCTGAAACCAGTTTTTTCTGAAACAGCATCAATGAACTCTTGTTTATTCATAAAAATAATCTCCTTAATTTAAATTTACATAGTCATTATAACAAAAAACTAAGATAAAGTCTAGCATTTTGACTAACAATTTAAAAAAAATAAGATTTTTTTATTTAGCAATTTAACTAATAAAACAAATGGCAAATTTTCGATTTTTTTTATGCAACTTCATTTTTTAGTTTTACACCACACTTAAAAACAGGAACTCTTTTTGCTTGGTGCTTATCAAATTTTTTATTAATAGGATTGTATACAATTCTTGCTTTTCTTTCAACAACTTTAAAACTTCCAAAATTCATCAAATTGACGGTATCTCCCCTTTTTAGTGCTTCAATTATAATGCTTTGAAATTGTTCAATAGCATTTTTGCTTTCGGTTAATGTCATCTTTGTTTTTTTAGATAGTTCTTCAATTAAGGTTTTTTTATTCATAATCAGCCTCCAAACTTAATTGTAGACTAAAGGTATCTTTTTAAACATAATTTTTACATATTTTTATTTGCAAATTTTTTAAGTACTTTGCTAATATCTTTAAAATTATATTTTTCACCATAAGACAATATTGCGTAAACTAAACAATACATAACACCACCGCAAATGAACATAAACGGAACTACTAATACACCTGTTAATAAATATTTTATTGTATGCATAGTTGCTAACATCATAATGCTTGCAACTATTGGTAAAGCAATATCATATCTAAATGAAATTTTTATTTTTATATTTTGCACCAGCGTTACGATATTCAATATAGCACAAATTAAATAACAAATTGTCGAAGAAATAATTGCCCCATATATATTAATTGATGGCATAACAACTAAAACAACTGTTAAAACAATTTTTATAAAACAACTAAAAATCATATTTTTAATAGGAACATTAGCAATATTAAGTGCTTGTAAAATTGTTGTTGAAATTTGCACTAAAGCAATAAACAAAACACTTATGCTCCCTATTGTTAATAAATTTGAAGCAACTTCAAACTCATTTAATGTAGCGCTTACTTTAAGTCCATTTTTAAATAAAAATGTAATTATATCGTAACTAAAAAATGCAAATATAAGTACACTAGGTATTGCTATTAAAAGAACTAATTTAAATGCTAAACTACTTTTATTCGTTAACTCAACAATATTATTTGATTTATGTAATTTAGATATTATTGGTATTGACATTGTGGCTACTGCCATAGATAACACAACAGGAACATTGATAAGCGAATTTACTACACCAGTAAATATACCATAAAGATTAGTTGCTTGCAAAACTGAATAATTTATATATTTTAGTAAATTTACTATCAAAAAACTATCAATTAAAATAGTTAAAGGCATAATCATACTACTAAATGTTATTGGTAAAGCAGTTTTTAAAATATGTGATATTGTAATTTTACTTTCTATTGTCCCTACTACTTTATTATTGTTTTTTTTCTTATAAAATGCAAATTCAATGGTGATAACAATTAATGCAAGCAATTCACTAACACTTACCCCTAAAACAGCACCAAAAGCACCATACACAAAACCCTTACCAATTAAAAGTTTTGCAAAAAATAAGCCAAAAAGCAACTTAAAAATTTGTTCAACAATCATTGAAACTGATGTTGGAATAATATTTTGCTTTCCTTGAAAAAAGCCCCGAAACACCGAAAGTATACCAACAAATAATATCGCTGGAGCAATGCCAATATATGCCAAAGCAACTTGTTCATTACCTTGTAAATTTGCTATAAATTTTGAAAAAATCACTAAAAGCAAAGCGAAAACAAATGATAAAGCGGTAAAAAAAATTAAAGATAATTTGACTACTCTGCGACAATCTTTATCATCAGCACTTGCAACAATTTTTGCAATAGCATTTGGAACACCTGTCGAACAAAATACTAAAATTGTTGAATATAATGGAAAAATTAGTTGATAAATTCCTAAGCCCTCTGCTCCTAATATATTTGTTAATGGTATTCTATAAATAGCGCCAATAATTTTTGCAAAAAAACTTGCACAAACTAAAAGTATAGTACCTAAAATAAAATTTTGTTTTTTCATAATAATATAATGTGCAAATTGTCAAATTTTATCAAATTAAATATTTTTTTGTTTTAATTTGTATATTTTTTAATAAAACACAAAATATATGGTATACACAGGAGAAGATTATGAAAAAATCAGGCATCATAAGAAGATTGGACGAATTAGGAAGAATTGTTATACCAAAAGAAATACGAAAAACTTTACATATTAAGGAAGGTACACCATTAGATATTAATGTACAAGACGGGGAATTTATAATTTTACGCAAATACTCCCCTATTAAAGAACTAGGAACACAAGCCCAAATTTGTGCAGAAGTGCTTTTTGAACAAATTCAGCAACCAGTAATAGTAACCGATTTAGATAAGGTAGTTGCTTGTTGCGGAATTAAATGCGAAAGTTGCCCATTAAGTGAAAAGTATTTAAAACTTTTAAATAAAAGAAATATTTGTAAAATTGAAGAATTTAATGAAAGTGTGTTTACTAATGAAAATGCGACACACAAAGACATACTTTTTTCGCCAATAATAGTTGAAGGCGACATACTTGGAAGTATAGTCATTTTATATAATAATTACAACGAACAACTATTATCAAATTTAAAACTTGCAACAAATTTTATTTCAAAACTAACTTATTAAGTAATATAATTTTGTTAATTACTTTTAAAAAATGAATTGAATAAATGCAATTCATTTTTTTGTATAATTTTAATTTTTATCTTTGTTTAATAACTCATAATTTAATGTTTGAAATAAAAAAGACCCTATTTTTTAAAATATTTTACAAATTTTATAAATAAGGTCTTTTTAATTTTAATTTTGTTATATTTAATTAAATCAAAAATAATTAAATATTTAAATAATTACAAAATTATTAGTAAAATCGCTACCGACAATATTTATTGCAAAAATAGAATTATTTGTAGGATTAAAAGTAAATTTTTTGCTGTCCCATTCACCTACTAATGTCATACTTTCTTGCTCTTGTACACGATGCAAGTTAGGAGTACTTACAACTATTGAATAATTAAATTCATTATATAATTGAAAAGTAAACTCAGCACTGTTTGTTAAATACATTTGAGAAATTTCATTTGTGTCATTATTTATTAAATTAATAATAACTCCACCAAAAACATTTTCAAAATTTAT
>CALVZW010000011.1 GCA_944372675.1 uncultured Clostridia bacterium | reverse complement strand
GGCTAGTGGCGGGACTCGAACCCGCGATCTATTGATTACGAATCAATTGCTCTACCAACTGAGCCACACTAGCATATCTATTATTATATCATATTCTTATCCCTTTTGCAATTATTTTAATTCTTTTTTTATATGATTTTTATCTAAGGGGACTACCCGTCACCTTCTTTCGCAGGCGGGATTTCCCATCCCCCTGCACCCCTAGTGCAAGGACAGGGTCCTTGACCTGTGGAGCCTTTGGGAAGACAAAGCCAAATTTTGTGCGTTTGCACTAAAACATTTGTCTTTTGCTACCGCAAAAGTCCAAAGGTTAAGCAAAGGTTATTATTCTATTTTTAGTTAGTACTATAAGTTAGTTTTTATCTAAGGGAACTACCCGTTCCCTTAGCAACCCTTAGGCAAGGACAGGGTCCAAGCCCAGTGGAGTTTGGAAAAGCACACTCAATTTAGTTAGTACATAAAAACTTTTTATTATTATTTTTATTTTTTGCTTTCGCAAAAATTAATAATAAAATACTTTTAATTACTAAATTTATGCTCTTTTCAAATCTACACAAGTACAAATATTAAATATAAAACTTACTAACTTTACTTTATCTAATATCTTTTATTTATCCAACTACAAATAGAACATCACATTTCCCTTAACCTTTGACCTTTTGCGGTGAGCAAAAGACAAAAGTTTTTGAGTGCAAACGCACAAAATTTGGCTTTGTCTCTCCAAAGGCTTCACAGGTCAAGGACCCTGTCCTTGTCCTAGGGGGTCGTAGGGGGGATGGAAAATCCCACCCTACACTAACCACTCCCGCCTAGTACTAAAACACAAATAGAACACATAAAAAAAAAACGGCAGTATATTGCCGTTTTTTGTGTGTTAGCAAACTAAATTGATTTATATAAAATTTGTTTACTAATTACTTAATATCAAATACTACCGTTAAAACCGTTGGATTACGACGAGTCTTTTTGTTAAAGAATGCCGATAACGATTTTCGTATGTTTTGCTTTAATACTTGTACATCAATATTTTTAATATCGCTTTTGATTATTGTATCTCTTACATATTGTCGTGCTTCTTCAACAAGCCCTGCTGCTTCCGATGAATATACAAGTCCGCGAGTGATTATTTCTGGCCCATTCTTGATTACCCCTTTCTTTTTATCTATGGCAACCACTGTTACGCACAAGCCTTCTTCACTAAGATTTAATCTATCTTTAAGCACTGAACTATCAATTTCACCAACACCTAAGCCGTCAATAAGTCTTGCCCCCGATTTAACTTTGCCAGATTCTTTAAATAAATCTTTGTTAATTTCAAAACAATCACCTATTTCCGCAATTTTAATGTTGCTTTCATACATACCTAAACTTAATGCTAAGTCTTTGTGATGCTTTAAGTGTTTATATTCGCCGTGTACTGGTATGAAATACTTAGGCTTTAAAAGTTGATGCACTTGTTTTAATTCGTCATAATGTCCGTGTCCTGATACGTGTACGGGCATTAAATATTCGTAAATAACATCTGCACCTTTTTTAAACAATGCGTTGATTGTGTTGTTTACTGCTCTTTCGTTACCTGGT
The DNA here is from genome assembly GCA_944372675.1 of uncultured Clostridia bacterium. Taxonomy (GTDB): domain Bacteria; phylum Bacillota; class Clostridia; order Christensenellales; family UBA1242; genus CAKVOD01. The sequence continues at coordinate 23,077 of CALVZW010000011.1, read as the reverse complement.
ATTGGTGAACTTGACAATATAAAGCAATCGTTTTCGGTTACTTCAACTTTGTTAAAATCGCCATTAGCAATTCTTGTCAAAGCACTCATTGGCTCGCCTTGACTTCCTGTAGTAATTATACAAAGTTCGCCGTCTGGAAAGTTAGATATTCTATCAATATCAATAACATTTTCGGTGTTGTAGTGCAATTCATTTAATCGTGCAGCAACTTCCATATTTTTTATCATACTGCGTCCTGAAAAAGCAACGCGTCTACCATATTTTTCCGCAAGATTTGTTATTTGTTGTATGCGGTGAACATTACTTGCAAATGTTGCAATAAATATTCTTTTACCAATATTTTCGGCAAATATCGCATTTAAACTTTCCCCAACTTTACTTTCAGACATTGAGTGTCCTGCTTTTTCAACATTGGTACTTTCGCACATAAGCAATAACACACCTTGTTTACCGATTTCTTCCATACGCTTTAAATCGGTTGTTTGTCCGTCAACTGGTTGTAAATCAATTTTAAAATCGCCTGTATGGAACACAATTCCTACTGGTGTTGTGATTGATACTGCGTATGCACCAACTATACTGTGATTTACATGCAAAAATTCAACCTTAAAACAACCTAGTTCAATTGTATCGTGCGGATTAACCACTTCGTACTTAACCTTTACTTTTGGATGTTCTTTCATTTTATTTTGAACAAGTGCAAGTGTTAATTTACTACCATAAATTGGACAATGTATCTCATTTAATGTATATGGCAATCCGCCAATATGGTCTTCGTGCCCGTGAGTGATAACAATACCACGCACTCTGTCCTTGTTTTCAACAAGATAACTGATATCTGGCACAACAATATCAATCCCCGGCATTTCTTCGGTAGGAAAACTTAAACCTGCATCGATAACCATAATATCATCGCCATATTCAAGCACGGTCATATTTTTCCCTATTTCACCAACACCACCTAAAAACATTACTTTCAAATTGTTTGGGTCTCTTTCAACATTAAATTCAGGGTTTTCTTCCTTAACAACTGATTTTTTGCTTGCCCCTCTTTTTCCACCACGAGATGCTAATTGTTGCATTGTTTCGGCACTGTCAAAATATCTAATTTTCTTTGTATTAATAATATCTTCGTCAATTTTCAAATTTTTAATTGGCTTATCAATTATTATTTTTAATTTGTTTTCGCCAACTGTTTCTTTGTTACTCTTTTCATTATTTATTCTTACACTTGTAACCTTTTTACTGCTATCTTTTGTAAAATTCCTTTTATTATCACTTTGTGATGTTTTTGTAGTTTCAAATGTTTTATTTTGCTTAACATTATTTTTTGAATTATTGTTGTTATTAACTTTTTTATTGTTTACCACATTGTTTTTTATTTCAGTTTTTTGTTTCTTTTCTTGTTGAAGTTTTCGGTTGCCAATTTCTTTGACAATATCATCATAACTTACTTCTGCTTCTTCAACGTCTTCTTCAATTAATTTCTTTTTCATTTTTACTCCTCTTAATTTTAGTTTATAATTACATTTATTTTACAGTTGCTTTTATAATTAAAATATATGAAAAATTTAAACTTGCAAATAAAACCAAAACTACCACAATTCATTTGCTAAAATAGCAATAATGATAGTCTTTAATAGTTTATTTCTTTTAAAATTTTATAACAATTTATCCTAATGTTTAATTTCATTTTTAAAGCAAACTAATGTAAACAATTTTATTATATAACATATTTAGCAACTTTTGCCTTATCTTGCTCTGAAAACTCTTTTGAATAAATAATAGTGTTTGAATCAATGTAATATCTCATACCTTGCGATTCATAATAAACAACAAGATTAAATATTGTATTCATAACAATAGTTGCAGGCAATGTAACAAGCAATGACACACCAAAAGTGTATCTAGCACAAACAAAATTAATTACAAATGCAAACACCACAAATACAATATTATTAGACCAAGTTCTGTAAAATCTTTTACTAACAGTTTTACCGCCCATATTTAAAGCCTTAAATACACCGCAGTTATGCAATGCTAAGCAAGGTGTAAAACAAGCAAAAACAGTGTTTTGTATGCTAATTACAATAATTGCAATGAGAGCAAAAAGCATAGGAGATAAAATTGCCCAAATTGAACTAAGCGTCATAAGATTTAATACATAATAGCCACTAACAACTATTATTGCCCAAAAAGGAAGTTTTACTAAAAATAAAACAATACCTTGTTTAAGCGAGTTCCAAAAATTACGCAAATATGCTCCGCAAAAACCAAATTTTGTTAAACTTGACATATGCCCTTTAATGACATCAGTCATAGGTAATTGTGCCATATTAACAAACACGCACAAAAATATAAATGCAACGCAAATGCCAATTAAATTAAGAGATAAAGAAGCAAGATTAGAAATTACAATATCTGCACCACTATTTAGCAAATCGACCAATGCAATATTGAACTCCAAAGTACTCATTGCAAACATATTACTCCAAAATTCGCTAAAGTCATCAAAAAAACCTGCCGATTTAAGAGTTTCCACAATATGTAGCCCGAAAGCAACCATAATGCCACCGAACACTGCAAACACAATGAGTTTGTATGCTAAATTTTTCCAAACTAAAGAAAAGTTTGTTCCCAACAAACGAAAGGCATTTCGTAAAGCCATATTATTTCTCCCAAAATTTAGTTTAAATAATTTTATAGTATAAGTTAAATTGATTACAAAATATGAAATCAAAATATGTTTATTAAATTATCTTACCTATGCAATTATTTTATTGCGATAATTTATTATATAACATAACTTCAAAAAAATCAAGAGTTTTTAACAACTAATTTTGTCGAATTTTGTAAATCATAATATTGAAATTTTTTTTAAAAATAATGTATAATTTTTAAATTACTACACACAATATATTTGGTCAATGAAAGTTGACCAAAAAAAAAGGATAATTTCGTCCTAAATTTGTTAAAAAATATTGAAAAAAACTAAATCAATATTTATTAACAACCGAATAAACCACGATACTTACTATATACTCGTGGTTTATTTTTTATTTAATAAACATATTATAACTAAAAATATTAAAAAACTATCACAACTATTTAATTTATTAAAAGGTAATTTATTTAAATAATTTAATAATATTTAATATAAATTAAAAAATATAAAAAACCACGAGAATAGTTTCTCGTGGTCTATATTTAATAGATAATATTTAAGTTTTAAACTTTATAATGAATCAAACAACATATCTTTTTATTTTTTTAAATTTTGAATATCTTTTTTAAGTTCATCAATAATACTGTCAAAATTATTTTCTTCATTATTTTCATCAACATCTGCTAAAGTACTATTTTCGCTTTCGTTGGTTGATTTGTTAGTTTCAATACCTTCATCCTTAGTTTGTTCTTTATTAATAACACTGCTTTCATTTTCAGTTTTGCTTTCATCTTCGGCATCAGTTTTTGAAGTGTCAACGAAATTGTAATTATCTTTTTGAACAAACCCAAGCACTACCAAAATTCCTAATATTGCCATTATAATATCATTTATTAATGCTTCATCAATTTTAAAATCAAATGCTTTTGCAAGTGTATTTAACAATATTATCACTGCCATTGACAAAGCCACCCAAAAATTATAATGTTTCATTCGTTCAAGTAAATTCATATATCCCCCTTTTTTTATGCTACTTCCACTTTATATTTTTTTGACTTACTTAGTTTTGTTGGTGATAGTGGTACAACTTTGTTTTTAATTAATTTGATATCGGTTTTAATTTCTTCAATATCTTCTCTAACAAATTTTAACTCACCCTCAACATTATTTAGATGATTAAGTCCGTTTGAAAGTTTATCCAAAGTGTCTTGATATTTTTTTTCTCGTTTTGAACTGTCTTTAAGTTGATAAACAAGTAAGCACGAAAACATAACTGCAAATATTCCATTGCTAATTGCTAGATTAAATAATTCATCCCACATTTATTATCTGTTTTGCGTTTTATATAAATAGTAAGCATAGTTAGAACCTAGCAATTCTTTAATGTAGGAATTATTTTGCAACTCGCTTAAAGCATCTTCCTTTGACAAACCATTTAAATACTCATCAATAACTTGTGCATAAGCACTATCACGCATACTCAAAATAGTACCCTTGTTTTCAGCATAATCAATAAGATTGTCAAGGTAATCACTATTTATTTTATTATTGCTTTCAATACTTGATTGCTTATATTCTGCTTCAATTTGTGCTATTTTGTTGTTATATTCAGTTATTTCATCATTTTTGTCTTGAATTTCTTGCTCAAGTTCAGCAATTTTTTCATTTACCTTTATCGCATATTCAATGTCAAAATCTTTAATTGCTTGTTCGCGTTCACTATTTAAACTTGCAATTTGTTCATTTAAACTGTTAATATCATTTGTTAATTGCGAATCAATTTCCATTAACTTTGCAATTTTTTCATTATCAAATGCGTTTAAGTTGTTTATTACAATACTTGAACGCTGAAGTCCGCGTTTAAGGGCATCATTTTCCGCTTCGCTTTTTGCATTATCATAATATGATTGAAGTTGTGCTTTTTGCTCATCCGCAGTACTTTTTAAAGATTCTTCCTTGCCATCTAATTCGCTTAAACTGTTGTCAATTTTTGTATTAATTGATTCTAGTTCGGCATTTTTGTAATCTATCAAAGCATTTTCTGCTTCCGCTTTTATCTCTTCATCGGTTTTTGTTACATATTCTTTTTTAGTTAAATTTAAATCTGTATTTATTTCTTGCCCCTTTTCTGGCTCAACATCATATTTATTAGTAATTTCATTAATTTTATCTAACAAATTTTCGTAACTTGATTGCTCGTTATTTGAAGTATTGCTTGCTTGTAAATTTTCTTTTGCTTGTTCATTAGTCTTTGTTTCGCTAAGTTTTTGCTCGCTATTTGCTTGCTTGTTTGCATTTTCATTGGCATTTACTAAATTAGCATTTTGATTAGATACCTGCAAATTTTTTGCGTTATCTTGCTTAACTAATGAAGTATTAGTGTTGTTTTTTGTCGAATCAGTTTTGCTTTCAGTTGTAACAGGTTGCACATTTTCAACACTTGTAGTTGTTGTGCTTTTTTCCACATTAGTACTACTTTTATCTGCATTTGAATTTGAATTAAAGATTTTATCCCAATTTTGTTGCACTTTATCTTTTATTTTTTGCGTATTAGAATTTTGTTCTTTCTTTTTCTTTTTTTCTTCGTTTAGCAAATCTTCTTCACTAAAATTAATTGTTGCCATTGTTTTTCTCCTTTTAATTAAGTTTTTATAAAAATCTTTTTTCAACTCCCACTTAACTAATTGTGCTATTTTATTATTACTTAACATTAGTCGTCTTTCACATCAATTGTAATTGTAGGATTTGAAATGTTAAAATTTTGTTTTTGCGTTGCAAACTCAATACTAATTTTTGAGCCAACAACATTACATTGAATTGTTTGTGATTTTTTGTAAGGTTTTATTGTTTTAGTTTGTTGTTCGCTTTCGCTAGCAACTGTAACTGAAACTTCTTCATCGGTTTGCAATGTAATTGATTTTACTACTTTTGTTTTTTGCGTGCCTAAATCGCTTAATGGCGATTTCCAAGATTTTTGCAAATTTTCGCCAAATAGTGTGCCTTCGTTTGTAAGTTCCCCTATCATTTGCGAATTTTCACCACGAAACAAAAATGTCAATTTATATAAATCTTCGTAAATCATTACGCACATTGCACAAATATCAACTCCTCGCGTTATATTTATGTTTTGTGTGTCAATGTCAAATTCAATTAGCACATTGTTTTTAAAATCGCTTTCACTTTCACAGCCAATAGTTTTGCCATCGCCAAAATCAATGCGTGTTGCAAGATAATATTTATTGTTGTAGTAAATTGCGTTTGCATACTGCATATAGTCTTTGTTTATCATTGAATTGATTTTAAAATCGTACTTATATAATGAGCCACCAGCACAATAATGTAAGCCATTTGATGTGAGCAAAATTATTCTATCTCCGCACATAACAGCAGTGTTGCTGTAAATAAGGTTACTTGATAAATTTAAGTGAGTAACACTAAATTCGCTTTGCTCACCGTAGGCAGATAATCTTGAAATACCATAATCTCGAATAATATAAACATAGTCATTAAAACTAATTACCTTGTTTACATTCCCCCGTTCATCGACAAGTTGGATAAAACCGCCCGCATCGCTTGTTTCTTCCCAATTAGTAACATCAAAATCTTGACTAAATCTAATTTCGTTTTTTTGGTCGCTAGATGTTGCAAATAATCTTTCATAATGAATACACATTGAAGAAAAATGCAATGCTTTTTCAGAGTTTACAGGTGTTGCCGTTCCGTTCCAAGTGTACATAGGGTCTTGTGGACTACATATTATTACTGTTTCCAAGCCATTTAACATATAGGTTAAAATTGTTGGCATACTTTCAAGTGTTATGTTTGTATCAATGAAAAAGTCGGCAATATCACATAAATATGTGTAATAAAGTTTTTTGTTATCACAATAAAGCAAAATTATATCTTCAACTTCGCCCTTGTTGTTTGCAACTTTAAATGACCAAAGACCAAGTGGCTTTGTGCCTTCAGGAAGTTTATATTTAAGCATTTGCCCTTCAAATGCTAAATCAGGTACTTCAAGTTCTTTTATTCCATAACCATTTTTCAATGCTTTATCATCAAGTTTTACATTGTAAGCAATGTCAGCATAATTCATACTTAGTAAGTTTTCATCAACTTCCTTGTTCATTCCCTTACTAAAATCGGTTAAATTGTATGTGTAAGTTTGTGGCGAATACGATATGGTATTTTTTCTGTAATACATAAATTCCCCTAAAACCAAGGTCTATGCTTTAAATACATTCGTCTTGTAGGAATTTTTGCACACTCAATGCTATCTTTGTATCGCCTATCAAAAATTGCACTTTCAGTAAATTTGCCTCGTAACATACAATATTCCGTTGCAACACCTAAAGCAACCATTCGTTCAGTAACGCCTAAGTCGTTGCACTCAACAACATTCGTAATATCATTAACCCAATCAGGAACATAACTATATCGCACTGTAACTTCTTGTAAGTCATTTTCAAAACAAACAAAATTTGAAAAAACATCATACGAAAGCGAAGTTTGACTTTCATCGTAAATTCCATAAAGTTTGTTTATGTCCTTGCTCAAATTGTCAAAATAAAGATATTTATTGCTAACATTAACTTTTTCTTGAGTTATTAGCGGGAAATAATCGCAACAAAGTTCTTGATAAACTTCATTAAAACAATAAAGCATATCATCAACAATTTTTTTTGCTCTTTCGTCTAGCAACTCCACATCGGTTAAATCGTTTAATTCTTCAATACCAAGCATTTTAGATGCCGACTTAATAATGTTTTTTATGTTTAACATATTGTCCTCCTAAATTTGAACATCTTGCATAATTTTGTCAAAGAGTTCGGCATTTTCCTTTTTTTGAAGATTTTGATTGTCTATTTCCATTTGTTTAAGCAATTTTTCAACATTTTCTTTTCGCGTTAAGTAAACTTTACGAACTAAGCGTTCATCAAGTGCTTCATTCCAAACAACTTCAGTTTTTTCGTTTAATCCATAAGTTTTTTTAACTTCAAAACAATGCTTTTTGTGATTGCGATAAACTTTATATAGACTATCAATACTTTTTATTCTTTGCACAATATCAAGTGCATCTTCAATAATTTCGGTCATATCTCATTCCTTTTTGAAAATTACCATATACCAATTTCTTGATATATGGCAATGTAGTTAAGCAACTGTAATTCCAGTAATTGCACCTTGTCCAGCAGGATGGTCGCAAATAAGTTCAGCATATTTAACCAAAGTTGCAGTGTAAACAGGTTTTCCTGCAATTTGTTTAAGAACTTGTCCGTTTTCACCTTCAAGCCAACGCCAATCACAAAGTTGGTGTAAAGCAAACTCTTTGGTGTTAAGCATATACATTGTGTCATCTTTAACAAATCTATCTGCTATCAAAGGAATGCCATTAAAACTAATTGCCTTGTAGCCCCCTTCTAGTTGCATTATGTCAATGTTGCTTCTAAATGAATTTAAGTATTCTTGATATTTTCTCTTTACTGCCGAAGAACAAACAATAAAATCAACATCACTGCCATAGTATTCGTTTAAGTCGTCAACCATTTTTTGCATAACAATATCAGTTAAAGTTGCAGGATTGTTTGTTACAACAGGATTTAAGAAATTATATTGCTTTTTATCAAGTCCATAAATTTCTGTACCTGTTGTGTCGAATATTTTGCCTAAACCGGTAATTTCTTTATTAACAGAATTTTGCACTGTGAACACCGCTTTCATTGGATTTTCATCAATTGGGCTAAGATAATCAACTACGCTTTTGTCGAAAGTAACTTTGTTGGTTGCTCTATCAATTGAAGTAATTCTTAAAGTAACCATAACATATTCAAGGTCTTCTGCTAAAAATAAGTCAACCATCATACCTTCAATCAAATTTTTAGTGCTATCAACATAACAACTATTAGCAGTGTCGCCAAGTTCAGTGAAGTTAGCAAGTATGCCAGTACCATCACCGTAAAGCATTCTACCAAAGTTAAATTGACTAGCCTTTACAAGTCCTTCCATTTCAGCATTAAGCAAATTTACAAATGCACCTGCTGAATTACTTGAAGCACGAATAGCCTTGTCGCTTAATTCGATTGTACCGAATAAGTTTTTTAAAGTTGAAGTAAAAGTAATGTAATTGTTTTGTGCTGAAGTTGGCAAAGCCCCATCTTCATCACCCGCACCAATACCACCATTAATGCCAACTGGTGCTAATTTTTTAACTTCTTTTCCCCAAACATCAGCAGTTGTTTGCTTAATTTTGTTGAAAAGTGGATTTGTTTTTGTATTTAATTGATTTGAAACAACGCCTAAATATAATGTTTTTAGCGCGTTTTCTGCTGTTTGTAAAGTAACCATTTTAATCTCCTATTTTTTTGTGCAACCCCCGAAACACTTAAAATGTGGATATTTGCGTTTAATTATTTAGCCATTTATTCATAATGCTGGCTACTTCTTCAAGTGTTGTAGGAGTGGACGGCGTTGATGCCACGATATTTGAACCATAAGTATTTACAATTAGTGGCGGAACTTTACCGCTTGCACAATTTGTTATATATTCATTAATTATTTTTTGTTTTATGTCATTATTTGAATTAACAAACTCATATACCCAATCATTTGACTGCAAATTTTGTTCATTTGTCTTTACTTTTTCGCTTAAAACATTGTACACTGCTTTAACTAAACCAAATTTGTCATTTTTGAGTTCTTCATTTTCATTCAAAGATTTTGCAACATTTTGTATAAATTCTTCGTCGCTATCATACTTTTTAGAAAACTCAATGAGTTCGTTAAAATTATCTTGTGTGTTTGTTTCGTTTGATTTGTGCATAAGTTTTGAAAGTTCCTGACTTTTACGCGTAAACTCAGCCTCCAATGACTTATATGCTTTCATAAGTTCTTGCACACTTTCAAACTTGCCTAATATGTGGTTATTTTGATTTTGCAAATTTTCACCTTTTACTTGCTCAAAATCGTTCGCTGTAACTTTTTCATCTTTATAACTTAAATTTTTTAAATCTTGTTTTAAATCTTGTTGCGTAACACTGCTTTCACTGTTTGTTACCATACTTTCATTTTTATTTTCATTTTCACTTAATTTAATTTCATTAATTGCATTTTCATTTTTATTTTGAAAATTTTGTAAAATTAAATTGTTGTCATTATGATTTAAATATTCAAAATTTAAGTTAGTAGTGTTACAATCTTGATTTAAATCTTTATTATTGTTTAAATTTTCTTCGGTATTTACAAAATTATTTGTTAATAAAGAATTATCGTTTACAAAATCTGCGTAACTTTTAATATTCCCCTTATCAAGACTCATTTGTAAATTTGCGTCTTCAAAACTCACTAAATTATTTATGCGGTCGTCGTTTGCGATTGTCGCATCTGTTATTTTCATTGTTTCCTCCTAAACTAATGTCAAATTGTTTTGTGTCAATTTATCTTTGTGAAGTTGTATGTGATTTAACAACTGCTCTTTTACTATTTTGTGCTTAGGGTTTGTATCATCTAAAGTATCGGTCAATAAAAACGCAGTGTGTTCAATAATATGTATGTTATGGTCATCAATATCTTCAACAATCGGTTCTTTGTCAATATTTAAGCACTCAATATTTTCTTTTTGTGCCTTATTGCGTTGAAGTGTTGCCATATCTTGCCCCTGTTCCCAAATTCCATAGCCAAGCAATTCAAGGATTTTTGACCTCATTCTGTCGTTAATATTGCCGTTTTCATCTGCTAAAAGCCCAGCATTTAATAGTTCAAATATCATACTTCTTCGTTGTGCAACTGTTTCAGTAAGTTCGTTTTCAGTTTCAAACACAATATCTTCACTGCTAATATCGCTTGAATTAAAGTAAAATAATTCAACTTCACTGTTATCGCCACCAATAATACGCCCTATACGAACAGTTTGCACAAATTGTTTGTAAAGTCTTAAAATATGCTTTCCAACAGTTTTAATTGCCGAACGAATTTCTTCAGCACTTGTTGTAAGTTTTGCATCATCTTGCTCAATTAATAATTGAAGTGCAGTTCCACTCATATTTGCATATGTCGATATGGCACTTGTTAAATCTGATAATCCTGATAATGTAGTCATTTGATTCATTATTCTATCTTCTTCATTACTAAAATCGCTAGGAACACCACCAGAATTCATAAATGTTGGCGGAGTTGAACCTTGTCTATATACAAGTATTTTACCCGGTTTTACACCTTCTTCTTCAAGTAAATCGGTGTCAACGCTACCATCTTCAACCGCTAAAATGCCTTGTGCTATGCGGTTCATAAATTCGTACTTTCTGTTTTTTGTTGCATTAAATGCCCTTTGAAGCGGTATAATTCTTGTTACAACACTTGTTCCAAAAAAGTTGTTGTTTTGCTCTTGTGAAATTTGTCTAATAAAAGGAAAAGTTCTAGTTTTATCATCGCCGTTTTGAAAAGGCAATTCGCCATAGTAAACAAGTTTTTCACCAGCAATAATAACAAGTCTACCATTTTTAAATTTAGCACTAGGTCTTTCATAGTATTCAAGCACTATTGCGTGATTTTTCTTTGTGGTTTTAATTATGCTTGTATTTAAACTTGTGTAGTTGTAAGCACCAACATTTTCAACCGAATCACAAGAAATGACATCAATATCTTCCCCCTTAACATCTACCCCCCAATTTTGTTTTATCACATCAATATGATACGCCCTTGCGTGCATAATTGAACGACAATCGTCAATGCTTTCACAAGCAATGTTATCAGGATATATTTCAAACGGTGGACAAACGGATATGTCAACATCGCCTTCATAAATAGAATTACCTTTGTCATCCACTCCAACAACTCTACCGCTTTCGCTGTTCCAAACAACTTTGTAAAACGCAGTTCCCGTAAGTTCACTCCACTTTGTCGCCTTTGCTATTATGCGTGAAATGTTTAACTTGTGTTCAATAGATTTTAATATGCTTTTACTAACTTTTGCCGACTTGATGTCCTTTTCTTCATTTGTTGACGGCAAAACAGTCATTTGCGGACGCACTCGTGCTAGTTTTGATAATCTACTTTCGTACATTGTTGCTAAATAGTTATAAACTTGATTTTCTTGCCATTCGTAATCTTTATTAATGTTACAAGTGTTGCCAAAGTTGTCAACAGTGCAAAATTGATTGCCAACAACAAAGTTTGCATTTATTTGCCATTGTCTTTCAAATGGCTTTCGTTCAACTTTTCTTTGCTCAAAATCTTCCAAGATTTCTGCAACAAGTTGCTTTTCGTCAAAACTCTTTTTATTCATCATCTTTCTCCATTTTTGCTTTATTTTTTAATTTTTTATATTCTTTTGTAATGTCTTCCAAACATTGCTTACAAATGCACATTTGCGTTTTTGCATTGCTTTCATCAAAAAGTATGCCAAAGTTTGCTATGCGTTTACATCCATTAATATCGCATTGTCTAATAAAAAGTAATTTGTTTATTTTCATTGTTTTTTCTCCTTTTTTTCCAGTTCCAAAAGTTGTTTTAGTAATCGTTGTTTTTCTTTTTCAAGTTGTTCATCACTGTATTCGTCATAAAACTCTTGCCCGTAAAGCAATTTGTAGGCCTCCAAGTCGGGCGGTAAATTTTTTGTAACTATGCGTTTTTTTTGTAATTTTAGTTCGTTTTCTTGCTCATCCATAACAAATTCTTCAGTAATTTCAAGTACTTTCATACCTGTTGCTAACGACTGCAATGCCTTGTGTGCTTTGTTTATGTCTTTGCTATCATACATTTTGCCACCTATTTTGTTTTAATTTTTTAAACAAGCGTTCTTTGTCCTTTGTTATCTCGCTTTTTGTAACAGGTAATCGTGGAATGTCGGGCTTTGAACACAAATAATATCTAAGTTCATCTAGTGCGTGGTCATCTTTTTTAATCGGTGCATCACCACTACTCCACCAATACCGTTTCATTTCATCAATTAAATGTACGCAAGTTTTAAAAATAAACAAATGCGGTTTGCCGTTACTATCTTTTAAGTACGATTTTACCCTATTAATACCCGTAAATAGTTCCTTATTAACTTTAGGATTAACTAATATGCCGTTATCATAAAACAGTTCAACAACATTTTTAGTGCTTCCTAATGTTCTAGCAGTTGCAGCACTATCAATTAAACTTTCAAGCATACCGTTGCTGTTGCGTTTCCAATTTAATGACTTTGCAATTTTATTTATATATTGCGAGTGAGTTGCTACATCTAAATCTCGTGCGTAATGCTCAGCAACAACATAAACATTGCCGTCGTAATCAACTGCATAAAAATGACAAGATAGCGGATTGTGTAACCCAGGGTCAATACTAATGTTATCTTGCCACTCTAAAGGCACAGGGAAAGGGTCGATTGTATGAATTGTTTCGTCAAACTCGGTGTAAACAAGTCCAGAATTTGCTTGAAAGCGTCCGTATCTTCGTGATTCTAGTTCTTTTGAATCTAGCGACTTAGAGAGTTCTTCAATCGACTTACTATCTAAATACGGGTTGTCCGCCCACTCCATAAATTCGCACCAAATGGAGTCATCAAACGAACTTGCTTTGTATATTTTTTCATATACCCACGAAAGCCCCTTTAGTGGCGTCATAGTGCCAAAAATATCACCGCATTTATCAAAGACACGCATTTTACATTCGTCATAAATATCTTCAGGTGGTTCTTCGTCAAACCAAACAAAGTCAAGCGAAGTACCTTGAAATTTTTCTCGCCCTTGGTCGCACGATTTGAACCCGATTGTACTTGTACCACCCAATTCGTTTTTGACAATTATCTGGTCAATAACACCACGAGATGGACTACCCTTTTTGCCCTGTTGCATAATAATATCAACAATATCACGCGAACTTAAGTAGTTTAAAATTTTCTTTTGAGCAACATCTCTTTGCACCTGCGTTGATAGCGAAACAACCCAGCCACTAACATTTTTGCGATTTTTTCTGTATGGATGAATACCCCTTGCCATATAAACACACTCCACCGCACCACATTCAGTTTTACCGCTTCGGTTACCACCAAACACCCAACGATTTTTGCTAGGATTTTTGTGAAAAGCAATTTGCTTTAAATGCACTTTTTCAACATTATATTTTTGCAACTGACTTTGTCTGTTTTTTTGCTCTTTTTCAATGTTTAAAATGTTTTTTATAATAGTTTTTTCATCCACAATATTCTCCGCTTGCATTTTCGACTTTTAAATACAATAAATATTAATAAACTGCATAAAATCTATAAACTTCTTATCACCTAAAATTGATTTAAAAAAGTAAAAATTTTATAATAATAATGGCAGTCAATGCTTGTAGGTGATTATGCTAAAAATTAATATTTTAAAATCTACACTTCTACTAATCCTTTCATTGTTGTTTTGCACACTAATTTTTTTGGCACTTAATTTTACTCATAATAACCCATTTTTTTTGCAAACAGAAAAAACTGTAAAAGTAATCAATAATAATGATTACAAGAGCAAATTAAATTTGCAAAGCAAAAACTACAATACAACAATGACAAATAATTTAGTTAGTGAACCATTCACTTTAACTTACAACACAACAAAATGCATTAACCTTTTTAAATACAACAATCTCAACCAAGAAAATGCTTTAAATTGTGCAATTTCTTTTCAAAATCAAAAAATCGATTTAGCACAAATTACAAAAAATTTGTCAGCAAACGAAAACACAAATCAAAAAGCACCAACTTTAAGTTTTAAAACCTACATTATAGTATTGTTAATAACTCTGCCAATAATTACAGTAATTTTACTTTTAATAATTCCTAAAAAAACAGATAATCTCCTTGCTCTCGACCTTAACAAAAACAAAAAAAACAAAGTTAATTTAGGAATGAAAATCAAACACGACGAAGAGAATTTGTAAATTAAACGATTTGTTTATTAAGTTTTTCGCTGTAATGCTCATAGGCAGATTTTATGTAATTAATTTTGTAATAATCAATGTTACAAAACTCATCAAAGTACGCACTCTGCTCCAAATATGGTAAAATTTTTTTTGGCATTGACTGCACTAACCTATAAGCCTGCATTTTGCTAAGTTTTAAACTTTCAGCAATTGCAGGTACTTTTATTTTTTCAACAAAGTAAAGTTTAAATATTTCTTGTTGTTGCTTTGTTAGTTTTTTTATTGCTTTACTAACAACTAATTTAATGTTAAATAGTATTCGCTTAATTTCCATTAAATCAAAAATACAACTAGCCACCTTTTGCACTCCACAACAAGCATCAATGTAGTAAGAATTAATTGCCTTGTTGTTTATGCTTTGATTAATGTCAAAAATTAGATTATCTAAATCTTTATATTTCTTTAGCATAGTATAAGCCATAATAGTCTTGTCCATCTCCACTCTCCTCAATTTTATAAAATTAGAAAATTTGTTCTAATTTTTTGACTTTTTAAACGACACAAAAACTGTGCCGTACAAAATTTTATCATTAGTGAAAAACAACTTTTGAAATTTCTTTGGTTGTTTTCGGCTATATTATAGCATTAATTTTCAAATATGCAAGTAAAAGTAACTATCAAATTGTAAAAATTTCCAAAAAAATTTCCAAAAAATGCCAAAAAACTAGATAATTCCTAGACTTTTTTTATTAAAATTTTTTTGAAATTTTTTTTATTTTTTTTTCGAATTACATATATTATACTATTAAAATCACTAAAATATGACTAATTATTGAAGTTCAAATTCCACTCCGCCCAAGTGAATTGTGTCGCCAATTTTAGCACCTTTTTTATACAAAGCGTCTTCAATACCTTCTTCTTTTATGCGTTTATTAAAATATGAAAACGATTCATAATCATTAAGATTAATACCACGCACAATATTATCAATCAAACTACCTTCAACCACAAATGAACCATCATCATCTCTAGTAATTGTGTAAGAAAGTTCGTCATTTTTATCAAAATCAAATTCTTCAATAGGCTCAGGTTCAATTTTAGGTAAAGTTTTTAAAGTATTGAAAACTACTTTTAACAATTCATCAATGCCCTTGTGTGTAAAAGCAGAAATTTCAACACAAGGATATTTTACTTTTGCAATAAAATTTTCAATAGGTTCTCTGTTATCGCCTAAAATATCGCACTTATTTAGTGCAACAATTTGCGGTCTTTCAATCAATTTAGGTGAGTAAGATTTTAGTTCATTGTTAATAAGTTCAAAATCGTTCCAAGGGTCTCTGCCTTCGCTACCCGATATGTCAACAATATGAATTAACATTCTAGTTCTTTCAATATGTCGTAAAAATTCGTGTCCTAAGCCCGCACCATCGCTTGCCCCCTCAATTAACCCAGGGATATCAGCAACCACACAACTTTCATCATAGTACTTTACAACGCCCAAGTTTGGTGCAAGTGTTGTAAAATGATAGTTTGCAATTTTTGGCTTTGCATCGCTTATTGCCGACAATAATGTCGATTTACCAACATTAGGAAAACCAACTAAGCCCACATCAGCAATAGTTTTTAATTCAAAAACAACTTCTTTTTCCTTTGTCAAAATACCTTTTTGTGCAAAATTTGGTGTTTGGCGTTTTGCCGTTGCATAGTTTTGATTGCCCTTTCCACCATTACCGCCTTTTAGCAAAGTAAATTTTTGTCCTACTTCAAACATATCAGCAATAACCTTGTTTGTTTCAGGGTCTTTTACAACACATCCGCAAGGGACTTTTATGATAACATCTTCGCCGTCCGCACCTGTGCAATGATTTTTACCGCCCGCTTCACCATTACCCGCACGAAAATGCTTTTGAAATTTAAAATCAACTAAAGTGTTTACATCTTCGCTTGCAACAAGTATGATATCACCGCCTCGACCGCCATCACCGCCGTCTGGCCCGCCTTTTTGCGTAAACTTATCGCGATAAAACGAAACTCTACCATCTCCGCCGTTACCTGCTTTGACTATGATTTTTGCTCTATCAATAAACATTGCTTTTTTCTCCTATATAAATTTATAACTTTTTACATTTTGTAGTAAAAAGTTATTTAAAATATTTTTTATTTATTCTTTCTTTTATTTGCCATTTTATTTTTTATCACTAAATAATTAATTATCAAATTTTTAACTAATTGTTTATTTAAAAATTATTCATTAATTTAATTATTGATAATTTTTTTATTCAACAAATTGTAAATTCGATTTTTATTAAACAAACTTTCATTTATTACTTATTATACTTATTTAATAAATATAGTTAAATTTTAATAAACATAGTTAAATTTTAACAAAGTAATTTCTAATTAAATTTTAAAAACATTAAACACTATTATATTTTAATACTTAATTATCAACTAAAGTATTTTAATCGAGATATTTTTTCACTAACAAGCCAAAACTTTTCGCCCATTTCCTTATTTGACACAATACTAGGTGCTTGAACAGGTTTTGAGTCCTTGTAACAAATGCTAGTGTAGTTTTTAAGATTAACAAGTGCAATAATAGTTTGCATAATACTTTCAAACTCAGTAGGTTTGTTTAACAATCTAGCAAGTCTGCCCTGTTCTTTTTCCTTTACAAGTTCTTCATCACTGCTAACATCTTTTGAATGATATAAAAGCCCTGTAACTTTGTTACTACCTTGATTATATAACACATTAAAGTAACCCACCATCAAAGCATTAGCAAATTTTGCTTGACGCATTGCACTTTGTGGAGTAAAGGAATTTTGTCTATATAAATCTTTAAGGTTAATTCCTACAAGTTGATTTTGTGGTAAAGTTGGACAAATTATTTTGCTTGATGGTTCTTTTTGCAAGTATTCAATCAACGATTCGCAAAGAAAAATATTAGTCAAATAATTTTCAAAGAAAATTCTTTCAATACCATCTTCGTTAAGTTGGAACTCATCATAAACTTTTTCTTGATTGCAAATTACCGCATATATACTATTAAAACGATATTGTGTTGCAAGCAATTTAATATTTAAAACAATTTGTCTAAGACTAGCAATACTATTAAAGTTACCAACAATAGTTTCAATTTGTGCAAAGTCATATCTATGTGTAACAGTTTTAGAAACTAATTCAGAGTCTGTAGCACTTTTTGTAATAGCAATTACAAAATATCCTTCTCGACATAATTCAGACACCAATTCAAGACCATAAGCACGCACTGGTTCAGTTACAATAACTACTTTCATTTTCTCATTCCCTATTCATAAATTTTAATTGTAAACTAATAAATAACTCATTTATAAACTACCAAAATTTGCTATTTATATCGTAATATCTATTATATAAAATTATTTCAAATTTTGCAATCATTTAACACTAATTTTTTAATTGTGCATTTTTAATTTAAGTGTATTTTTTAATAAAATAATATTTTTTTCTTATTAAATAAAACTACTTTAACATAAAACATTTTTAATATATTGTTTATAAGATATAATAACAATATGATTTAAATCAATAAACAACATATAAATTTTAAAAATTTTAATTTAATTTTTTTTATATTTTTTTACTATATTTATTTTTTCTTTTTAAAACATTTTTTATAAATGTTCTTTAAATTTATTTTTAGCAAAATTTTATTAAATATTAAAATGATAACTTATTTAAAAACTATTACATATTTTATTCTATTAATTATTTTTTTAGTATTAATTATAAATTACCATTAATTGTTTTGTTAACTATTAATTAAAACTAAATAAATTAATAACACTAAACTTATTGATTACTACTATCTTTATTCTCATTGTTTTGATTAGAAAGATTTTGATTGTTTATTTTTGGCGTAACAACTGGTTTAGGTTTTGCAGGAGTATTTACATTAGGCATCTTTGGCATATTAGGCAAAGACGATGAAGACGGTTTAGTAGCATTTATGTTAGGTTTGTTTGGCAATGATTTATTAGGCATATTGTTGTTAGTAACTAAATTATCTTTAGATTTTTTTTCATAATTACTAAATCCTACATTTTTTGATTTTAATTTATCAGTCAAATCGCTTATACCTTGAACATTTTTTGCGTAATTTTTTCGTCTTTTTTCAACAATGTAACTGCGGAAAGTCCAAATAATTAAAATTACTAACAAAACACTAATAACAATTCCAACAACCATAACAATTGTTCCCATATTGTTTTTGTTATCACCAATTGAAAGCAAAAACATAAAACCATCTTTAAAAGAATTGTCATTTTGAATTGTCAAAAGCAATTCATTGCTTGTCCCTTCAACAGCGGTTACATCAACCGATTTAGCAACATATTCAGCACCAACGCTTTCAAAAATGCTGTAATCACCAGCAAGCACATTTTCTTCTTGACTTTCAGTTAAATTGACAAAAACCGCACAATAAGCATCGTTTGCCGTATTAACATTATCGCCGTCATATGTCGCAGTAATTTCAATTGATTGTAAGTGCGAAAAATCAGTTAATCTAACTTTGCTTCCGCTTTCTGTTGAGTAAATTCTATATAAAATTAAACTTTGCACTTCATAATTGCTATTAAATGTATTTTTTGCAACTTTTTCTATTTCTTCAATACTTTTTGCCGAAAGTTTACTTGTAATATTTTCATTAGCATCACTTGGTAAAACATTGTAATCAATTTCTATGTTAGTAACATCAAATGAACTGTCAAAATTTGCATAAATTCTAGGACTACTCTCATTATCAACAACCGACTTACATAATGTTGTATTTATGCATATACTAAACATAAAAATTACTACACCTATATATATAAAAAAGCCAACAAATTTATTGCTTTTACTTAGTTTTAACATCCTTGCCTCCAAATATGTTTAATTTTATCATAAAATGTAAAAAAAATAAAGCATATCACTATGCTTTGTTTATGAATGTGTTTATTTTTACTTTTCGCTTTGCTTTCTTAATAATAAAAAAATTTAGTATTTATACCTTTTGAAAATTTGTAAAAAAATTAAAATTTCTATAAACTCTTTTTAAAATTAAAAAAAATTTTACCATTTTTATAAACTTTTGTGAAAATTAGTTAAAAATTATTTAATTTATTATTAACTCTAGTTAAAATTATTACAAACAATTCATAAAAAAATTAAAAAAATTTAAACAAATTACAAATAAAATAAATTTTGATTAAGCATTTTTAATTAAATTAATAATTCTATTAACAACACCTTGTGTACTATCAAAAAACTTAACCTTACCCAAAGTTTTCTCAATAGAGTTTTTAATAAATAAATAATGCGTACAGCCCAAAACAACATTACAAATATTTTGATTTGCAAAAGGTTTTAAAATTTTGCTTAAGTAACAATCAAGAAAATCTTTATCGTTGTAATGCTTATCAATTACAGTTGATAAATTATTTAATGGTAAAAACAAAATGTTATCATTATTTTTAAAGCCCTTAACAAATTCGGAATAAAAATAAGTTGCAGAAGTGGACATAACAAGCGTTTTACCTTTGCAATTTAAAGTCTGTTTAATTGCTGGTTGAATACCAACAAAAGTATAGTTTCTATATTGTTGTCTTAAAATTTCAATCGCACACGCAGTAGCAGTATTACAAGCAATAACAAAAAAATCGCAACCAAACAAGTCATTCATTTTTTTGACATTAGCAATCATAATTTGTATTATTTGCTCTTTAGTTTTAGCACCATAAGGACTGTTTGAATAATCGGCAAAATAGTAAATGTTATCAATTTTTTGCAAATCAAAACTTGACAACCTACCGCACTCATCCAAAAAGCACGAAAAAACGCTTAAACCACCAATACCGCTATCAATAAAACAAATTGTCATAAAACTACCCAGATTAAAAATTAATTTTATTAAAACACTTGCAAAAATAAATAAAATATGATAAACTCTATTCATCCTAGAGAGATTTTTTTAGTATATATCAAATTTATATGGAGGATTATCGTGGCAAATATTAAATCTCAAATAAAAAGAATTGAAATTTCAAACGAAGAAAGATTGCAAAACAAATCAAAAAAGAGTCGTATAAACACAGAAATTAAAAAGTTTAGAACAGCACTCAGCGAAGGCAAAATTGATGAAGCACAAGCACTTTTAAAAAGTTGCACATCATTGATTGACTCTGCTAGACTTGACGGTGTTTATCACAAAAACACAGCATCTCGCAAGATTTCTACAATTACCCGCGAATTTAATCAAGCAAATTCTAATAAGTAAATCTCTCTAACTTTCTAGGATAGGTAAATTTTAGCAAAAAACTTTAGTTTTTTGCTTTTTTTATTTTCATTTTTTGTATGTATGATATGTAGGGTGGGATTTTCCATCCCCCCCTACAACCCCCTAGGACAAGGAAAATTTTCCTTGACCTGTAGAGTTTGGTAAGTGCAAGAAATTTAGTTAGTACATAAAAACATTTTATTATTATTTTTATTTTTTGCTTCCGCAAAAATTAATAATAAAATAATTTTTCCACTAAATTTATGCTATTTCCAAAACTTCACATATCAATAATTAATTATAAAACGCTACTAACTCAACTTTTCCTAATATCTTTTTCCTACCAACTACAAATAGAATAAGTATTTTCGCCTAACCATTTGACCTTTTGCGAGAGCAAAAGATAAAAGTTTTAGTGCTAACGCACTGAACTTTGCTTTGCAATCCCAAAGGCTACACAGGTCAAGGGCAATGCTCTTGCCTAAAGGTTGCTAAGGGAACGGGTAGTTCCCTTAGATAAAAACTAACTTTTAGTACTAACCACAAATAGAACATACCCCCCCCTTCACACTTGTACTTTTGCGAGAGCAAAAGACAAAAGTTTTAAGTGTTAACGCACTAAACTTGACTTTTGCTACTCTACAAACTCCACAGGTCAAGGACCCTGTCCTTG
The DNA here is from genome assembly GCA_944372675.1 of uncultured Clostridia bacterium. Lineage (GTDB taxonomy): Bacteria > Bacillota > Clostridia > Christensenellales > UBA1242 > CAKVOD01. The sequence continues at coordinate 1,561 of CALVZW010000011.1, read as the reverse complement.
TCCTAGGGGGTCGTAGGGGGGATGGAAAATCCCACCCTACAATCACACCACCCTACACACTCTCCCACCCTACACCTACCCCTACACTACACAACAAACTTACTAAAATATATTTGTTTCGAAGTAGTAGTTTTTAGATTGTTTGTGTTTAAATAGTTTGTAAGCGGAAGTGATTATCATATCAACATAGCCACTAAAATCATCATCCCATAAATAATAAGCAAGCGAACCAGGGATAGTGTTTATCTCATTAACATAAATTTGATTGTCAAAAATTAAATAATCAATTCTAACCACACCCTCGCAGTCAAAAAGTTTAAATAAAGATAAAGTTGTATCTTGCACTTTTTGAATTAAGTCTTGACTAATTTCATTCAATTCAGCAAGTTTTTCAATCGTGTTTTCATCATCTTTAACAATATTATCACCTTCGCTATGAACAAAAGTTGTTTTTTGTAAAATGGTGTTTTTTATTTTTCCACCACTCTTGCCCTTACCTTTGGCACCACTCAAGTATTTATCATTAAAACTCAAAAACTGTTGACTTTTATGCGGTACTTCACATTTAGATACTTCAATTTTACCATTAATATTTCGCCCAGCACAATTTACTTCAATTACATTGCTTAAATATTGTTCAATAATCAACTTGTCATCAAATTTTTGAGCAAACTCCACCGCCTTTAATAACGATTTTTCATCTTCGCATACAACAATACCAATACTGCTACCTAAATTGCAAGGTTTGACAATTACAGGATATTGAATTTCAGATAATAATTCATTAATATTATCACCCTTTTTGAGAACAACAAATTCAGGAGTTAAAAAACCATTTGCAATAAAAACATATTTCATAAATTCTTTATCAAGAGTAATTGCTTGACAAGTGGCATTTGCATTTGTAGATGGAATGTTGCATAAGTTAAATAAATGCGTCAAAGTTCCATCTTCGCAGTTTTGCCCGTGCGTACAATTAATGACTACATCAACTTTTAATAATTTTTTACAACTCTCAAATAAATAATTGTTATTAATAATAAAATTTACTTTTAATAACTGATTTTTTGTTTTGTAATCTTTCGGTGTGCTATCGTTTGGCACAAGATAAAAATCGCCGTCAAGCGATTGATATATTATGTAAGTATTGTATTTACTAGGCACTTCACTTGCAATAGTTTGTGCAGTAAGTATGGATATATCGTGTTCAAAACTTTTACCACCACAAAGCACTAATATATTAGGCTTCATATTTTTATTTGACACTTTAATTCGCTTTTTTAAGTCTTTTATGCTCTTTTCACTTTTTAAAATTTCCATAAGTTCCACCTTTAAATTATATTATGACATACCATTAATTATGTTTACCTGTTTTTTGTAGAGAATTTCCCATTCTTTTTTGTAGGGTGGGATTTTCCATTTTTTTTTGCAGGTGGGATTTCCCATCCCCCTGCACCCTCAAGTAGCAAGGACGGGGTCCTTGACCTAGGGGGTCGTAGGGGGGATGGAAAATCCCGCCCTACATACAGGATAGAAAATCCCACCCTACACAAACATCCCC
>CALVZW010000010.1 GCA_944372675.1 uncultured Clostridia bacterium | reverse complement strand
TTGATTGAATATCTTAAAGATTTAAATTTAGAAATTAATGATTATACTCCTAATTTTACTACATTTAAAATTATAATTGTTGTTGATAGTAGCAACACTTTTTCGTCATCTTCAAGAACTCAAACTACATTGCAAGGTAATTTAGGAATACAAAAAAGCATAAAAATTGATTATTCTATAAGTTCTAACTTTGATTCGCAACCGAAGTTTGATTTTTGCCAAAATCAAACTTCTAGATTTGGTAGCAATAATTATGGCGTTAAAATATGGATGAGTGCTGCACTTGATTTTCCTATAACAATACCTAATGGATATTATTATGCATTTAAAATTGAGTGTAACACGCAATTAATTAATATTCCATTAAGTAGTAATGAAGAATTTACAAAAGAAAATGATACAGTTTATAGAATTATAACTAGAAATGATAAGCAGTTTAAATTTACTTTTACAAATGATGAAAATAACAATACAACGTTAATTATTGAATCGTTGTCCCAATCAAATGGTGTTGAATTTGATTTCTTAGATGATGTATTACAAGGATTAATAAGTAGTGAAATAAGTAAAGATTTATTTGATGGCTTATATTCTAATTCTAATGCTTCAACTATCTATGACGCAACATTATCATTTTATGCTTCAAATGATGGTAATTTTAGTAGTTATAACTTATTAACTAGTAAAGAAATTAAAATTCGCAAAACTGTGGATTTTGGTGTTTAGTTAAAAGTTATAATAATTCTAATAAATTTTGTGTAGCATTTGCGATGATGTATTTATAAAATTAATTTATAACTAATTATAAAATTAACTTTAAGATTTTTGGTTGCATTTGTAGGGGTTTTGTGCTATACTTTAAAGGTTAATGAAATTTAGGAGTTTAATTATGCAAAGAACTTATATTGATGAATTAAAAATCGGAGAAAAGCAAAAAATACAAGGCTTTGTTGATGCAAAGCGCGACCAAAAAACTATACAATTTATTATAATTCGTGATACAACTGGCAAAATTCAAGTTACAATTTTTAAACCTGATTTACCAGAGATTGCGGATGTATTTACAAATTTGAATGTTAACTCGGTTGTAACACTTGAAGGAAAAGTTGTAGAAAACGCTTCTGTTAAATTGGGCGGTAAAGAATTTATACCTGAAAGTGTAAAAGTGGAAAGTTATGCTGAAGTTTCACCAATTGATGAACATACTGCTATTGATATGCGTCTTGACTACAGATGGCTTGACTTAAGAGAAGGAAACAAAGATTTAATTTTTAAAATACAAACTTGTTGTGCTAAAGCAATGAGAGAGTTTTTGCTTGAAAGAAAATTTGTTGAAATTCACACACCAAAAATTATTGCGGCAGCAAGTGAAAGCGGTAGCGAAGTTTTTGAACTTAAATATTTTGATAGACGAGCATATTTAGCACAAAGTCCACAATTTTACAAGCAAATGGCTATGTGTGCAGGTTTAGAAAGAATATTTGAATGTGCACCAGTTTTCCGTGCTGAAGAATCTTATACTTCTCGTCACGCAACAGAATTTACTGGCTTTGATATTGAATTTTCTTACATTGATTCGTACGAAGATGTAATGAAAATGGAAGAAGAACTTTTAACTTATATGTTAACAAAAGTTAAAGAAGAATATGGTGAAGTTATTAAAGAAAAGTTTGGCAAAGAAGTTATTGTTCCAACATTACCTTTCCCAAGAATGAAACTTGAAGATGTTTACAAAGAACTTGAAGAAAGATATGATTTTATTGTTGATGACTGCGAAAAAGGCGATTTGACAACTGAAGCAGAAAAACTTGTTTATCAATTAGCACAAGATAAATATAATCACGAATTTATGTTTATCACTGATTACAATGCTAAAAAGCGTGCTTTTTACCATATGAGAAATGAACAAGGTGTTCCACAAGGATATGACTTAATTTATAGGGGTGTTGAAATAACAACTGGGGCTCAAAGAGAACATCGTTATGAAATACTTAAGGCACAAGCAGAAGAAAAAGGACTTAAGAAAGATGTAGAATTTTATTTGGAATTCTTCAAATATGGTTGCCCACCACATGGCGGTTTTGGTATTGGACTTGACAGAATAACAATGTTACTTCTTGATTTACCAAGCATTAAAGAGGCAATGTTTATCTTCCGTGGACCTAATAGACTTATGCCATAGTTGTTTACAAAATGTCATAAGTTAAAAAATACTTATGACATTTTTTGTAATTAAATTAATTTTTATTATATTGATTATTAATTTAGTAAAGATAAAATTAAATAACTTAAATTAAAAAATAAATACACATTTATTGTGTGGAAATGTAGATAAACTAATTTATTTATGGAGTAATAAAATGGAATTAAAAGAAAGAAAAGATATTGATGAAAAGTATAAATTTGACTTATCAAATTATTGTGCAAGTCAAGAAGATTTTTACAATAGAATTGAAGATTTAAAAAAAGAAATACCTAAAATTGAAAGTTATAAAGGCAAATTAGGCAATTTTGATTTATTACTTGAATTTGAAAAATTAAGTGAAAAAGTCAGCATTGAAAGAGATGTGCTATATTATTATGCAATGTTTCTATTAGATGTAGATAACGCAAACAATGAATATCAAAAAATGATGAACTCAATTCGAAGCGTTTATGTTCAAGCAGAAACTGCATCTAGTTTTGTTGGTGAAGAATTGCAAAAGTTGGGTGAAGAATATTTAAAACAAGTTATTAGTGATGAAAGATTTAAAAATTATAAACATAGTTTTGAAGAGTTAATCAGACATTTACCACATATTTTAGATGAGAAAGAATCTTTTATGGTATCACAAATGGCTAACTTTATTGAATATAATCAAATTTTTAGAACAATAGTTGACACTGAAATAGTCTTTGACAAAGCGGTTGATAATCAAGGGAACTTACATGATGTGAGTGTGGCAACTTATTCTAAGTTAATGAGAGATAACGATAGAACACTTAGACAATCGGCTTGGAAATCTTTTCATAAAGGATTAGCGGGGCATAAGTTAACATTATTTAGTTGTGTTTATAATAGTTTAAAGTGTGATGATTTTACAAACAAACTAGCAAAATATGATGGTATACTTGAAGCACAATTTTATAATTATAATGCACCTATTGAAGTTTTTGATAAAATTATTTCGCAGGCACAAAAATATACTTATATAATAAAAAAATTCCGTGAAGCACAAGCGAAAGGGTTAGGCTTAGAAAAAATTGAACCTTGGGATACTGCTTTAATGGTAGGCAAATTCGATAAGAAAATTGATTTTGATAGTGCTGTAAATAGAATGCGTGGTTCATTTGAGTATTTAGGGGAAAAATATTTAAACACTTTTGATTTAGCAATAAAGAATAAGTGGTGTGATATATATCCTAATAAAAACAAATCTTCTGCGATTTACTGTGGTTGTCAATATGGTAAAAATCCGATAATGCACTTTAATTGGTTAGATGAAGCAGATGATATGTTGACATTTGCACACGAATTTGGTCACGCAACACAACAAGTAATTACTGATGAATGTCAACCATTAGATACGTGTGAAATGCCATTTATTGTTGTTGAAGTACCAAGTTTAACGAGTGAAACTGTTATGTTTAAGTATCTCTACAATAATGCAGAAGATGAACAAGAAAAATTAGTTTACTTACAATCTTTTATTGAAACATTTATGGCTAATGTTTATTCAGGTTGTAAACTTGCCGAATTTGAAAAATTTATTAGAACACAAATTCAAAATGGTGAGATACTTGATGTTGAAAGTTCTTCAAATAAGTATTTAGAAACATTAAAAAAATATACATCCATTGATTATGATGATAGGGTAAAATATTCTTGGTTGAGGGATGGGCATATTTTTGTAGATTATTACAATTATTCATATTCGATTGCAATGGTGGTTGCAACATATTTTGCAAAAGGTATTTTTGAAGGCAATACTGAAATCAGAAATAACTTTTACAAATTTATGCAGGCAGGTAGCAGTGAATATCCAATAGAAAATTTAAAGAAATGCGGTGTAGATTTATTGGATGATAAAGTTTATGAAAAAGCATTTGGTTTTTTTGAAGAAGTAGTAAATGATTACGAAACAATAATTAATAGTGAAAAATTAAAAGAAAAAAAAGAAGAATTTGTTAAATAAAAATTAATTATTTTGTATATTATATATATTTAAAAAGAGAAAATTAATTTAATAAAAATTTTATAGTGGAAATACTAAATAAATTAATTTATTAAAAATATTGAATAATTTAAATATACAATGCAAATAATATAAAAAAATTAATGAAATAAAATTTGTCAAAATCAACAAAATTTACAAATAACTCTTTACATTTTTTTAAAATTGTAGTAATATATTGTTGAAAGTTGTTATATCATTAATAATGACTAATTTGTAAAATATAAAGGAGAGAAAAAATGGCAGAGAAAAAAACAACAACAACAAAGACAACAACAACCAAAAGAAGAACAAGAAGTGTTTGGGGTCTTAATAAGATTTCTTTCTATTTAATGGGTGCAGTAGCAATCCTTTATTTGATAGGGCTTATTTTAAGTGCTTGCGGTGTTAATATGAAAGTTGTAACAGCATTACAAGGCTTAGCAACAGCATTGATGATTTGCATTGTTGCATATCTTGGTTGGAAGTATGTAAAACCTAAACAAACAGTTTGGTTGGTACTTTATTTCACATTCTTATTAGTAATAATTGCCGGTATTATTGTACCACTTGTTATGTAGTAAGGTTATAAAAAAGACAAATAACTTGAAAGTAGTTTGTCTTTTTTTTTATAAATTTTATTTTTATTTTATAATATTTTAAATTGTTTGTTTAACTAAAAGCAACAACTTTGTAAAATAAATTAGTTAATTTAATCTTATCATATAATACACTTTTTAAAAGTTGTGTGTTTATAGTTTTATATACGAAGAGTGTAATAAAATTATTATTGAAATTATTTTATTTTTTTTATCTAATTATAAAAAAGTAAAAAAAAGTCCTATTTAATAGGACAATTTTTATTTGTTTTCAAGTGTTAAATAATCTGCTGGGTCAACTTTAACGCCATCTTTTAACACTTCAAAGTGTAAGTGGCTTCCTAATGCACTTTCTGCTTGTGCACTTGAATCTACTTTGCCAATTACTTGACCTTTAGTAACAGTGTCGCCTTCCTTAACATTTGGTTCGCTTGCTAGTGATGAATATACTGTTTTAAGTGTGTCATTGTGTTTTATTGTAATTGTTGTTCCCATTAAATATGAGTTCTCAACACTTTCAACTACACCACCGAACACTGCGTATACATTTGCATCTGCTTCAGCCCCTAAACACAATGCCTTGTGCGCTTCCCATTGATTAAGTGTGCTATTGTATTGTAACTCTGTTGCAGAATAGCCCATTAGTACATTAGTTGTATCCAAAGGATTAGTAAATACAATTGCATTATTATCTACAGGCTCACTTGGGTCTTGTGGGGTAAGTTTATTTCCAGATGGTACGGTAAAAGCAACTATTAGTGCTATTGTTAATACTAATACTGCACAAAGTGTGCCATAGATAGCAAGTTTTACATTATTTTTTTGTTGGTTTGTCATTTTTTTCGCCCTCCTGAGTAAATTGTAGACACATTTTATTTTTTTTATACAAAATTGTAATAAATTTTTATTTTATGAATATAATAGCCTTGTCAAATTATACAAAAATTAAAATTTTAAAAAAGTTGTGATATTTGTTTGACTTAATGCTAGTAATGTGATAAACTCACAATAAGGAGGGTTATTATGAGTAAAAAATCAAAGACAACACATTACATTATTAAAGGTGTAATAATTGTTGCAGCACTACTTGCCGCATTATTGTTAATTGCACCTTTTATGACTATCGACTTAGGAATTAAAACCGAAGGCTTTAATCTTTTTGATGCTTGGGATGGAGGACTTAAAGATGCACCAGCAGATTATTCTATAATGATTATTTGTTATTCAGTAGTTTTCTTTGCTGGGATTATTGTTGCGTTGCTTGGATTGTTGAGTATGTTTGTTGATAACAAGGTATTAAATCAAATAATGAAAATTTTAGCCGTTGTATTGGCAATTCTTGCTATTGTTGCACTTATTTGTAATTTCGTTTATGTTAATGGTGATTTAGAAAGTAAATTTTATGCAATTGGTGCTGGTGGAATAGTTTCAACAATTTTTGCTGTTATTACTTCAGCAATGGTATTTGCAGAAAAATCATTAAAGTAATGAAAATAAACTATATAATTGGTTTTCCATTATATAGTTTTTTTTTGTAAATATTACAACGGCAAATATAATGATAAGAAAATAAAAAAATAAATTAAATTTTCAAAAAAAATAATTTATAAAAAAACAATGATAATAAATAAAATGATAAAGAATAAATATAAAAAATGTAAAAACTTTTATGCTTAACAAATGTAAACATTAATAAACTAAATTCTAAAAATATGAAAAGATAATAAATATTAAAAAAAATGTAATGCAGATTTTATTTATGTAATATAAAAAAATGTAATTAAATTTTAAATAAAAAATATTACCATTTTTAGTCAAATGCTTGACAAGAGAATTTTAAGATATTATAATAATATCATACAATAAAGACTGTGAAGATGTTAAGTAGTTAGTTGTTTTCATAAAAGAGAGAGCATTCGTGGCTGAAAAATGCTTATGTTCAAACTACTAATGAATTTCGCCATTGGAGTTGCCTTTTGTTGAGAAAGGACAGACAAAACTGTAAAAATGTAATGAGATTTGACATTATTTTATGTTAAAAAATTAGGTGGTACCGCGGTTATGATTAGTCGCCCTATGATATGGGGGCGATTTTTTTATTACTAGCGCACAAAAGGAGTTATTATGAATGAAAAAATAAATGAATTTTTAAATTTAAGTATAATGAAAGAAAATGTTAATCAGATAGATAAACAATTTAAAGACTTTATGAAAGAGTTATATGGTAGTATAAAAAATCTTGAGCCAAATGAACGCAAAGAATTTGGTAAAACTATTAATGATTTTAAAGCGCAAATGGAAGAAAAAATTAATAAAGTAAAATCGCAACAAATGAATAAAAATGACGAAACGGACAACATTGATTTGACTTTATCAAAACCATTAGCAAAATATGGAGCAAAGCATCCACTTATTAGAATTTACAAAAGATTTGAAAACTACTATATTAACAACGGCTTTAATGTTGTAAGTGGCCCTGAAATTGAACTAGACAAGTACAACTGTGAAATGTTAAATATGCCTGAGCATCACCCCGCAAGAGGTATGCAAGATACATTTTATCTTGAATTTCCAAACAAGATTTTAAGGTCGCATACTTCGGCAATGCAAATTAGGTATATGTTAAAACATAAGCCACCTGTAAAAATAATATCACCCGGTATTGTTTATAGAGTTGATGACTTAGACCCACAACATACGCCAATGTTCTTCCAACTTGAAGGGCTTGTTGTTGGTGAAAACATTACCTTTGCCGACCTTAAAGGTACAATTATGAATTGCGTTAAAAGTGTGTTTGGCGAAAATATTAAGGTAAGATTTATTCCAACTTATTATCCTTACACTGAACCAAGTGCTGGAATTGATATAACTTGTCCTGTATGTGGGGGTAAAAAGTGTAGAACTTGTAAAAATTCTGGTTGGATTAGATTTGGCGGTTGCGGTATGGTGCATCCTAATGTATTTAAAAATGTTGGCTATCCTGAAAACATACAAGGCTTTGCTTTTGGATATGGTATGAGTAAGTTCCCACAAATTGAATACAAGTTACCTGAACTTAGAATTTTGCACGATAACAATATTAAAATATTTAAAAAGTTACATTGATTTAATAGGAAGAATTTATTTAAAATATTAAATTATTTTCAAATATATAATGAAATTAAATAAATTAATGCTGTTACAAAGAAAAGTATTAATGAGTAAAAAATATAACAAATAAAAAAGGAGAGAAAAATGTTCAAATATTCACATAGATTTTTGGGAAAATTGGCTGGTGAAAAAATAGATTATGTCGATTTTGATAGAAATTGGTTAGATATGCAAGGCTTTGAAGTGGCAAGCGAAGAAAATGTTGATGACGATGCAATTATTGAACTTGAAGTTAAAGCAAATAGACCTGATATGTTATCACATTTGGGAGTTTTAAGGGAATATTATGTTTACAAAAACCATAATAAATTACCTACTATAAATAGCAAAGTTAATATTGACAACTTAAATAAGTTACCTATTCAAGTTGAAATAAATACAGATAAAGTTGGTAATTTAGTTTTGGTTTGTATAAAAAATATTGACAACACAAAAAAGACGCCTGACTCAATTGTTAAATTACTTAATAATTTAGGAGTTGCTAGTGTTAACCCTGTTGTAGATTTAAGCAATTTTTTGATGCTAGAATTAGGACAACCTATTCATATTTATGATTTAGATAAGCTTAATGAAAAACTTGAATTTGCTAATTCAAAGGAAGGACAAAAAATTACAACTTTGCACGGAACAGAAGTTGAAATACCAAAAGATAGTATTATTATTAACGATAAAGACGGTGCTGTTTGTTTAGCGGGAATTATTGGTACACAAAAAGTTGAAATTGATAATAACACTAAAAATATTGTTATTGAATCGGCAAATTTTGATGCAATAAAGTTGAGAGTTGCTAGCCAAAAAACACATATATCCACTTTAGCATCTTACCGTTATGAAAGGGGAGTGGATGCAAACATCACAAAATTAGGGGCTTGTTTGTGTGCCGAATATATTATGGATGTTTGTGGCGGTGAATTAAATTCCGCATTTATAAAATTTGAAAATAGCAAAGATAATATTAAAGAAATAAATGTTACAAAAGTTAATAAAATTTTAGGAACTAAGTTGACTGCTGAAAAAATTAAAGATTTACTAGAAAGTTATTATTATAAGGTAGAAATTTTAGATAAAGATAAAGTAAAGGTGATTGCTCCTAGTTACCGACTTGATATTGAACAAGAAATAGATGTTATTGGCGACATTGCACAAATGTATGGATATCATAACATTGAACCAACAATGCCAAATTTAAGTGTGCAATACGAGCCAAATAAATATATAATTAATTCAGATTTTATACGAAATCTTATGTATTCACAAAATTTAAGTGAATGTATTTCATATTCATTTATACACGAAAACGCAATGAATATGTTAAATATTGATAAAAATAACGAATTATATGGCGAAATTAAATTGCTTAATCCATTATCAAATAAGTTTGCAATTATGCGACCAAATTTACTTTACTCAATGATTAACACACTTGTTTACAACTATTCAAAAGAAGGGGAATGCGACCCAATATTTGAAATTGGCACAGTGTTTAGAGTTGATAAAAACACTGATACAGGCTATAATCAAAGTTCTAATCTTGCAGTTTTACTTTGCGGAAATAAAATAAGTAAAGGGTTTGGAATTGAAAAAGATGTTCCTTACGATTTTTATGATATAAAACAAATTTTGCAATTAATTGCGAGTGAATATAGTTTGAATATTGAATTAATTAAAAGTAAAAATTCTGCATTTTCCCTTTATGCAAAAGTTATTATAAACAATGTTGAAAGCGGATATATTGGTATAGTTGAGCCAAAAATATTAAAGAATTTTGAAAATGGTAAATTAATAAAAGATAAAATTTATTATTTAGAAATTAATATTGATAATTTAGTTATGGGAGTAACACCGCTTGAAAAACAAAGTAAGTTTCCTAGTATTGTAAGAGAATATAATTTACTTGTTAAAGATGGTACTGAATACAAAGAATTTTCAAATGTAATAAAATCGCAGTCATCCTTAATTAAGTCAATTCAAGTAAAAGATATTTATCGTGGTAAGGGAGTTGAAAAAGGGTATACTGCAATACTTATTGAAATTGAATACAATGATGAAAACGAAACATTAACATCTACGATAGTTGAAGACATTGAAAATAAATGGTTAAATCAATTAAAAAATGATTTTGCTATTACATTGAAATCTTAGTTTAAACTTTTAAATGATTAAGAAAATAAAATTTAAACAAAAAGCATAAATATACTATATATTTATTTTATGTTTTTTGTTTTTTTATACTTATGTGAAAGCAAAGTACATTTAAAAAAAAGCACACAAAAAGTGTAAAAATAAAAAAATTTGACAAAGAAATTATGTAAAACAAATTATAGTATTTGTTTTAAAAAAATAATAAGTTAAAGTGAAATAAAAAGGACATTTATTAAATGTCCTTTCAAAAATTAAAATGCAGTATCGAGTAATGCCATAATAAAAAAGCCAATAGTAAGAAAAATTGTTGCCTTATTTTTACCATTTTTTACTGCTTCAGGTATTAGTTCGCAACAAGCAACTGCTACCATTGCTCCTGCTGCAAAACTTAGTAAAAAAGGTAAAATTGAAGATACATATACGCAAAGAGCAAAAGATAGTAATGCGAAAATTGGCTCAACAATACCTGATGACATACCAATAAAAAAACTTTTTTTCGTTGATATGCCTTGTGCTTTTAATGGTAATGCAACCGCTGCCCCTTCAGGAATGTTTTGTATACCAATACCAAATGCTAACATAAATGCACCTGCAACTGTTGTAACATCACCGCCTAAAGTTAGCGAACCAAATGCAACACCAACTGCCATACCTTCGGGTATATTATGAAAAGTTATTGAACCTGCAAAAATTATACTCCTTTTAAAAGTTCTATGTTTTGAAAATTTTTCTAAACAAAAAAATTTGTCTAAAATTTTATCTGATAGCACTATGAACAATCCGCCAACTAAAAACCCTATTGCTACATATAAAAATATTGGTAAGTTGTTTGTTTCGCAAGTTTCGATTGCTGGCGTTAAAAGACTAAAAAATGAAGAAGCAATCATAATACCGCCCGCCAAAGAAAGTAGCGTGGTTAAATGTTCTTGCTTTTTATTTTTAAATAAAAAAACTAATGATGCACCGACAGTGGTGCAAACAAAACAAAACATAGCACCAATTACGCATTGCCAAATTGGGGGTAGGGAATCATACATTTTTTATTTTATCTCCTGTTTATTAAATATTTTTATCTTAAATGTTTGCATAAAAATACTTTTAAAAATATGTAAAATTGAAAGTATTTTGCTATTTACATATTATGTAATTTTTTATGATAATGTGAATTAACTAAAATTAAATAAAATATTGTTATCAATATTAATAGAAAACATAATAAAATAAAAACGATAAAAAATTACAAAAGGGTATTGACAAGTAATTTAAAAAGTGCTATCATATCCGCAAGTCGAAAAAATAACAAAAAAAAACAAAAAAAGGAGAAAGTTCTATGATAACTTTAAATATCATAATTAATTTATTTAAAAATTTAATATTAAATTATCATACGGACGGTATTCTTTTCGTATAGTTTTTTCTATACTTATTTAGTTATATTTCGTTGTTATATAATAGATAAAGAAACCTTCGTATGATTCTACGGAGGTTTTTTATGAGTAAACAGAAGAAAAATTATAATTTTAAAATCTCAAGTTATTTTAGTAAATACAAAATTGCTATTATATTTTACATAATAACAAACATTATTTCATATGTGGCTGCAACCTTAGAAATTATATTTATTGCTAAAGGTATTGAACAAATAACATTGGGGTTTATGGATGAAGCGGTAAAAACTTTTATTGTTTTATGTGGTTTAGTTATTATTCAGCATAGTAGTTGGCTAATTGTTTGTAGATTATTTCAAAAATATTCTAACAAAATTATGTCGGACATTCGTGGCGATTTAGCCGGACAATCTTTTAAATTAAATTCGCAAACTTATTCTAATCACAACACAGGCACAATGTTGCAACGAATTGTTAACGACCCACAAGTAGTTGTAAGGAATTTGGATGCTTTGCTAGATAGTTTAACTCAAATAATGTCATCATTAGTTATTGTTATATACATTGCAACACTTAATTTTTATATGGGAATTGGCATATTTGCAATTATTGTTGTATGTTTTGTAATAGAATTCTTTAGAAGAAAAGTTATGAGTAAGAACAATAAAATGTATAACAAAAAATTGGATGATGTTACTTCATTTACTACTGAAATTGTTAAGAGTGAAAAAGATATAAAGGCTTTGGGTTTAGAAAACAAGTTAAAAAACATTTCTAACAAAATGTACAAAGAATTTAGTGAAGTCAGCGATAAAAAACAAAGACAAGATTTATATTTTTGGGGCAGTAGAAACTTCATAATAGATTTTAGTGGTTATTTGCTATTATTGTGCGGTATATTTATGATAGATTTAGGTATGCTAACACTAGCAACATTTATGGTAATTTATGTTAATAATAGTAAAATTTATGACTTTGTAATTAATGCGGGTGTACTTAATGAAATTGTAGTCGAAACGAATGTCGGTTTAGATAGGATGAGAAGTCTTTTTGACAACAAAGAATTTAAATGTGAAAGTTTCGGTGATAAGACTTTAACAAATGTGCAGGGTGCTATTGAATTTAAGAATGTAAGTTTTTATTACGATGAAAACAAAACGGAATATAATGACAATAGTGCGTGTGATAAAAACAAAAATATATTTAATAATTTAACTTTTAAAATACAACCGCATACAACAGTTGCTTTTGTTGGTAAATCGGGAAGCGGAAAGTCTACAATATTAAACATTATTAGTAAAATGTATACAGTATCAAGTGGGGAAGTGTTGATTGATAATGTTAATATTAATGAGTTAGATAAACATAGTTTAAGAACTGCAATTTCATTAGTTAATCAATTTCCATATATTTTTGATATGAGCATTAAAGATAACTTGTTACTAATTAAAGAAGATGCAACCGACGATGAATTAGAGAAAGTGTTAAAAGACGCTTCGTTGTATGATTTTGTAAATTCATTACCTGATGGAATAAATACAAAAGTTGGCGAGAGTGGAATTAAATTATCAGGTGGACAACGACAAAGATTAGCAATAGCAAGAGCATTATTGCGTAAATCACCTATCATAATTTTTGATGAAAGTACAAGTTCGCTTGATAACTTTGCTCAAAATGATATAAAGAATAGTATTGATAATCTTAAAGGGCAAAGCACTATAATTATTGTTGCACACCGTTTGTCAACAATTAAAAATGTCGACAAAATATTCTTTTTGGACGAAGGACAAATTGTCGATGTGGGAACATTTGACGAATTATTTGAAAATAATGTTAAATTTAAAAATATGTTCTTTGCTGAAAATTTAAATTAATAATAAATGCTAATAACTAATTTTGTTTTTGTTAAAATTTATTGGGTATGCTTGTTTATTTTTGTAGGTATAATGCAAAAATATGTAGCATACCTTTTGTATTCTTAAAAAATATATTAGCTAAAATTATGTCATTAATAACTAAATTATGTGTTTATTATATGAAAGTTTGCTTGAAAAATAAGATAAATTATGATATAATTTAACAATGAAAGAATTATTTACAAAATTAGATAACATCGCGGATGTTAGAGAAAGTCAACTAAAAAATGTTTTGGTGCTTGCGTTTGTAGGCGACACTTTATTTACTACTTTTGTTAGAACAAGATTAGCGGTTAGTAGTAACTATAATGCTGGGGTTTTAAACAAATTAGCAAACAAGTTTGTAAAAGCCTCAAGTCAAGCAAAAGTCTACAATCTAATACAAGAAAAATTGACTAGCGAAGAATTAGATATTGGTAGGCGTGCTAGAAATTGTAAATTGCATCATTCTGCCAAAAATGCTACACTTGAAGACTACAAGGATGCAACAAGTTTGGAAAGTATTTTAGGCTACAATTATTTAGCGGGGAATATTGATAGGTTAATTGAACTTATGAATTTGTGTTATTTGTTAGTTGAAAATGAATTAGACAGTAAAAAAGTTTAATTTAATTATTGTTTTAATTGGGTAACACATAATTAATACTTTATGTTTATTAAAGTTAAATTTAAGCGGTTTTAAATAAATAGTATGTTATGCAAAAATATGATAGCAAAACAAAAAAATAGGTGGTAAAAATGCAAATTGAGGGTAGAAATAGTATTTTAGAAGCATTGTATGTAAAAAAGAAAATAGATGTCATATACATACAACAAGGGTTAAATTTAAGTGATATTGAAACTTTGGCAAAAAAACAAGGTGTTAAAGTGGTAACTTTGCCTAAAAATGAAATTCAAAAGATGAGCAAAACGCCAAAACCACAAGGGGTTATCGCACAAATGCAAGATTATGTTTATTGTAACATTGATGATATGTTAAAAGATGATGGGTTGATTGTTTTGCTTGATAGTATTGAAGACCCGCACAACTTAGGTAGTATCATAAGAACTTGCGAATGTGCTGGGGTTGATGGAGTTATTATTCCTAAACACAGGTCGGCTTCAATCAATGAAACAGTTGTAAAAACAAGTGCTGGGGCTGTTAATCATATTAAAATAGCAAGAGTAGGAAGCATAAATGATGCTATTGATTATCTTAAAAATAATGGCTATTTTGTTTTTGCTACTGCTATGGATGGGGAATTAATAAATCAAACTAATATGAAAGGTAAAATTGGACTTGTTATAGGTAATGAAGGTAGTGGAGTTCACAAGTTGACTAAGCAAAAGTGCGATGGCGTTGTAAGAATTGAAATGTATGGTAATTTGAATTCGCTTAACGCATCCGTTGCTTGTGGTATTGTGCTTTGGCAAGTATTGGAACAAAGAAAACCTTAATCAAAACTACAAAGGAGTTAAAATGGACAAAGACCAAAATGTTTTATTTAACGAATACAAATCTGGTAACGAGTTTGCACTTGAAGAAATATTTAAACAAAATAAGCCACTAATTAACAAAATTGTAAGAAAATACTTTTTAATTGGTGCAGATTTTGAAGACTTAATGCAAGAAGGAATGATGGGCTTATATAGGGCAATAATAACTTATGATAATTTTAAACAGGCAAACTTTACTACATACGCTAAAGTTTGTATTGAAAGGGCTGTGATTAATGCAATAAAAAGTGCAAATTCTAAAAAAAACTTACCGCTAAATAACTCAATTAGTTTATTTGCTAATCAACTTGAAGGGGAAGATGAAGAAGAAGTTTTTATTGTTTGGGATGATAATAACCCTGAGTCAATTTTAATAAATAAAGAAAAATATAGTAAACTTTTTGATAAAGCCACTCAAAATCTTAGTGTTTTTGAAAAAAATGTGTTAGAATTATATTTGGATGGTTTAAGTTATGTTGAAATTGCACAAAAACTTGATAAACAGCCAAAAAGTATTGATAATGCTTTAACAAGAATTAAAGCAAAAATATCATCACAAAATATAACAAACTATGAGGAATAAAATGTCTTATTTAGCATTGTATAGGAAATATCGACCACAAACATTTGATAAAGTAGTTGGACAAGAACATATAACTAAAACACTTGAAAATCAAGTTAAAAACAACAAAATAAGCCACGCCTATTTGTTCTGTGGAACTAGAGGAACAGGCAAAACAAGTGTTGCCAAAATCTTTGCTAGGGCAATAAACTGCGAAAATCCTGTTAATGGCTCTCCTTGTGGCCAATGTAATGCTTGCAAGCAATTATCGCAAGCAAGTAATATGGATGTTATGGAAATTGACGCGGCTTCAAACAACAGGGTTGATGAAATAAGAGAAATTCGAGAAAAAGTAAAATATCCGCCAGTTGTTGGAAAATATAAGGTATATATAGTTGATGAAGTTCATATGTTGACTGATTCCGCATTTAATGCTCTACTAAAAACTCTTGAAGAACCGCCAGCGCATTGTGTATTTATCTTGGCAACAACTGAAGTTCAAAAGTTACCCGCCACCATACTTTCAAGGTGTATGAGATTTGATTTTAAACTCATTGAACAAAATGTGCTTGAAGAAATGTTAAAAAACATTTTTAATGATAGTGGAATAAAGTACGAAGATGAAGCGGTGGCATTCATTGCAAAAGAAGGTAACGGCAGTGCTAGAGATACTTTGTCAATAGCCGATATGTGTGTTTCCTTTGGTAATGGGAATGTAACATACGATGCAGTTTTACAAGTGCTAGGGGTAAATGACGACTATAAGTTGTGTGAACTTGTGCAAAACATTATTGATGAAGATGCAGGGGCTTATATTACAAACATTAATGACCTAGTTAAAGACGGTAAAAGTTTGAGTATGCTTGCTAGGGATATGTCCATTTATTTTCGTAATTTAATGGTCATTAAAAATTGTAAAGATTACAAAGGATTAATTGTTGTAAGAAAAGATATTGAAAACAGAATGTTACAACAAACGCAAAGTGTTACAAACGATGAACTAACCGAATTTTTAAACGAATTTGGGCAAGTTGAATTAAATTTAAGATATAGTGTTCGACCACAGTTATTAATTGAAATTGCTGGTTTAAAATGTATGAAAATTAAAAAAAAAATTTAATTAACAAAACAACGAATGATAGAGAAAATAAAATAAACAATTTAAATGAAGTAAATAGTTTAAAATCAGAAGAAAAACAAGAATTAAATTCAAGTCAACTTTATGAAAAAGGAATATTAAATACTCAAATAGAAAATTCAAATAAATTTACAAATGAAGAAAGTTTTGTAAAAACAAACACTTTTAATGAAAGTGAAAGTCAAATAGAAAATAAAACAATTAATAATAATGAAAACTATGAAAATAATTTAACATTGAATGATGACAAACTTAATTACGAGTTAGAGCCCGAAAACGAAGAATTTGACGAAATTGATTTAGTATTCAATGAAAATAAGGATGTTAAATATGAAATTTGGGGACAAGTTTTACTTAAAATTAAGGAAAACAATGACAACCTTTTGTATGCTATGTGTGATAGTGTAACAGAAACAAAAATTGTCGATGACAAATTTATATTAAAAGTTAAAGATTATCAAAATTATTTAACTTTAAAAGAAAATGAAAATCAACTTAAATTGCAAAACTATGTTAGTTTGTTTGTTAATAAAAAAATTGAAATTGAATATAACAATAATCAAATTAATAATGATGAAGATATTAAATATTTAAAAAGTAAATTTGGTGATAAATTAAAAGTTTTGTAAAATTACAACTATATATAAAAATAGTTGAAAAAATTGTAAAAAAGTAAAATATGTAAAAAATAACTAATAAATATAATAATATACTAAATAATTAAAATCACTTAAAAGTTATAATATAGGAGGTAAATAATTATGATGAAAGGTGGATTTGGGGGAATGAATATGCAGGCAATTATGAAGCAAGCACATGCTATGCAAGCAAAAATGGCTGAAGATAAAAGAAAGTTGGAAGAAAGTGTTGTTACAGCAAAAAGTGGGGGCGATATGGTTGAAGTAACTATGAACGGCAAATATCAATTGCAATCAATTAAAATAAATCCTAATGCTGTTGACATTGATGATATTGAAATGCTTGAAGATTTAATTATGGCGGCAGTAAATGATGCTAATTCTCAAATTAAAACACTTGAAGAAAGTTTAATGCCACAAATTCCTAACAACTTGGGCGGTATGTTTTAATGAATCAAATTGAAAGTTTGGAAAAACTAATAAATTATTTTTCCGATTTACCAGGGGTTGGTGCTAAAACGGCACAAAGATATGCTTATTTTATACTTAATCAAAGTAATGAATTTGTCAAAGATTTTGCATCTGCTTTAATTGATGCAAATTTAAATATTCATTATTGTAAAAATTGTGGAAATTTTACTGATAAAGAAATTTGCGATATATGCAGTAAACGCGATAACAAAATTATTTGCGTTGTCAAAGAACCTAAAGATATCTTGGCAATTGAAAAAGTTAAAGAATTTAAAGGACAATACCATGTTTTGCACGGAACATTAAGTCCGCTTGACAATCGTGGGCCGGATGATATACGCATAAAAGAACTTTTGCAAAGAGTTCAAAACGGGGGAGTGGAAGAAGTCATTATGGCAACAAATCCTGATGTTGAGGGCGAAGCAACGGCAATGTATATTTCAAAATTATTAAAACCTTTAGGAATAAAGATAACTAGATTATCTCAAGGGGTATCTATGGGAAGCGATATTGAATATGCCGACGAAGTTACTCTTGCTCGTGCGTTGGAAGATAGAAAAGAAATTTAATTTTAATAGGTGAAAAATTGAAGAACAAGATGCCAAAAACGGTTAATCCTTACGGGAGTTTTAGACCAGCAGATTCGTCATTTTTTAATAAAATTGATGAAAAAATTATTAAGTTTAAAAAAGAGAATAAAAAAGAGCCTTTAGAATTTTACGAAAATGCTAAATCTTTTGTTATGAATTCTATTGAACTAAGAAAGGGAAGTTTAGTTAAAGATTTTGATAGAATGCCAAAATTATTAATTGACCTTATTAGTGATAGAAATATTGATAAACTGTATGAAGGGTATTTAAATGACACAAAAAAAGTTGCAAAAGAACTTTTTTCTAGCGAAATGTCAATTAATGAAATCTGTGCGTGTGCTATTGAATATGTGCGTTTGTGTTCTTCTAATTTTGCGTCGTACGAAAGCGAAGCAAAAAGGAACGAAGTAAGCGAATTAGCGGAAAAGTTTGCTAAATCATATAATGGTGTGCTTGCTTTTTATTTAGGAATGGGGGATGACATCGACCGAACTCAACTGCTTGCAAGATTAGTTAATGTTGGGCTTGACATAATAAAAAGTATATCATATGCCGAATGTGTAGTTGATTTTAAAGGCATACCTATTTGTCAAGTAGTAGAATTTTCTGGTAAGCCTATGTTATCTTTAACAAGTTATAATGGCATAGAGAAAGTATATACTAAAAACATAGGCAACCTTAGTTCAATGTATAGTTTTTTAGATTTTAGCGAACACATACCTATGGCAAAGAAAAGAGCATTAAAAACTTTGTTAATGTTTCACAATTTTAGTTCAATATTTAGTAAATCAAATGGATTAGAAAAATCTATAATACAACTTTGCGAAAATGCAAGTAAAAATCTTTCAAATGTTACAGTGGGAGAACAAAACCCGCTTGTTAAGGTAAATACAAAAATATTTAAGTTATCTACTCTAATAGAGTTGAATTTTTATCAAAGAAAAACTGAATATGAAATAATACCAGATTTATTTAATGAAAATTTAGTTTCTTACAAATTGGATGTGAAAGGATATAAAAGATTTAAAGTTTTTCCTAACAAAGTTATTGATAAAGATTATCAACTATCGCCAACAGCAAGTTATTTATATGCAAAACAACAAGTTGAAAGTAGTTTTGATGATGACCCAGATTTGAATAAAGATGCTGACAGTGATATTGATTTTAGTGAAAATGATAATGAAGTTAAAAATGATAATTTTGAAGTAGAGCAAAATGTGGATAACGGTTATGAAAATGGTAGCAATATTGATTCAATAACTCCATTACCTGCTAGTGAAGTACTTGAAAAATTGCAAACCAAATTTAAACCAAACGAAAGTGAAAATACATTTTTACTTGATGGTACAAAATTTGATTTAACAGAAAATCCTTTTTCACAAGTAAGTCTTGCAACTCAAGAAGAATTAGATAATGCTAAAGAAGTTGACTTAAAACAAGCCGAACAAGAACAACTGCTTTTTGAACAAGAAATGGGCATTACAGTTAGCGAAAAAAATACAATTCAACCGCGAAAACAAAGTTTTTATGAAATTATGCAAGATATGGCTAGTACAATATCTAAAAATCGTGCTAAAAAACTTCAAGAAAAATATGAAGAATATGACAGGTCGGGTGAATTGCAAAAAAATAATTTAACTTTAGATAGTGGAAATCTAAATGTTAACACAAGTGATAATAATCAAGAAACAGAAAAAGAAAATAATATTTTTGATTATGAAAGCATAACTAAGAAATCAAATATGTTTTTAGAATTAGAAAACTTGTTTAAAGACAATAGTTATAGTACTGATGAAGATAATGAGTTTGAAGACGATGAAATTAGTGAAAAAATTAGCAATGAAGTTTTGCCTTTAAAACACCCTGAAATGCAAAATAGCAGGTTTAAAGAAGAATTAGTTCCAAATGAATTGTTGGAAAATGAAGGTCTTGAAAATCAAGATAAAGTAGTTTTAAATGAAGAAAAACAAAACTCAAGTGAATTAAATGAAAGTGATGAGTTAAAAAATGATGATTTGCAGTTAATAAGTGATAATATTTTAAATCAAAATGATGAACAAGAAAACATTGAAAGTGATAATGATAATGCAAATATAAAAGAACAAAACGATTTAGTTAATGAAAATGATATAATAAATGAAGAACAAGATGAAAGTCCTGAATTTGAAAAAGAGTTTACTCAATTACCGCAAGAAATAAATGAAAACAATGAAGTAGATAATTACAATAACGAACAAACGGTAAAAGAAAATAATGACTATGTTAGCAATAATAACTTTAAAAATATTATCTATGATAACGAACAAAGTGAAAATGTAAAATCTTTAGATATTGAAACTGATGAACCACAAACTAATATTAGTGAGAATAAAAGTGAAATAGAAGAAAATAGTTCACAAATAAAAACTCCAAAACCTAATAAAGTTGTTATACCTAAATTAATAAAACCTAATATGTTAAAAAATAATTTGCAATTAGACGAAAATAAAAATAACAACATAACTAATAATTTAAGTGGTTTAAACGACAAAAAAGATAAAGATACTGAAGAAAAACAAAAAAATATGAATAAAAATGGCATACCAATAATGCCAAATAAAGTACCAAAATTACCAAAGAGAAAAATATGAAATATGATAAAAAATTAAACACAAAACAAATATATCAAAATTTTCTGCCGTTATCTTATGATTTAATGGATGAAATTTATGAAAATTTGCAAAAAGAAAATGCTGGAGAATTTAAAAAAATAATAAAAATGCAAAAAGAAGCCTATATTACAAGTGTAAATAAAAAAGAAAACAAACAAGGTGAAAGTGAATTATCAAGTATTTTCAATGTTATGATTGATGGTGAAATAAGTAAAAAAAATTGTGAACTTATTTGTAGACGCAATGAATTAGCCAAGGAACTTGAAGGAGCTTTTAAGCAAAATCCTAAAATTGCTGAGTATTTAAGTAATAATGATGTGTTTTTGTTTTGTCAAAAGTACTTAAATGAAATAAATAAAATTGTAAATGATTTGTTTATAAATAAATCATTTAAGGAAATAGTTTCATTGGCACTGAATTATGCTCAATTTACTGCAATATATGGGTTTGATACTGAACTTGCAAAAAAGAAGCATAAAGAAAAGAATTTAACAAATTTTGAAAAAGAATTATTGCAAAGCAATGTTATGTATATTGTGGAAGCAATGAATTATTTGCTAGAAATTGGGCAAAGTCCTTATTTAACTATTTTTGGAGGCAGAACTGTTTGCACCGGCTTTGCTACAATGACAGCAGGTATAATTGATAAAGCATTTAAAGTAAATAACATTAACGCAAAAGCAGTTGCTGTATCTAACGGTGAACACGCATTTGTAGAGATAAACTATAAAAATCAAAAATATGTAATTGACCCAACACAATATAGTGGTAGTTTTAAAGAAATTAGAGAATGTGATTTAGAAAATGCAAAATCTATAAAAGGTGCTGTTCCTTTAAAACTAAAAAAATACGATAGTGATTCGCATTTCATTGTTGTTAATTATTTTTTAAATAAATTAAAATTGGCTGACTATTTAAATAAATACATACCGCAAACTGATTTTGTACCAGTAAAAATAGCAAAAATATTGGCACATATTGAGTGTAATTTATCTAAAATGTCAACCCTTATTTATCCAAAAGCCGTATTTGTAGATAATAGGGAAATTGCAGTAAATTTTTATTTTGAATTGTGTTTAAATGCTTGTAACATTATGTACAAAACTGGATGCGGGACTGAAGATTTTATTGTTTATGATAATAAAAAAGAATATTGCATTGATTTAAGTAAGGCATTTAACGGACAAAATAAGTTAAAAAATGCAGACAAGTTTTTGTGGATAATCGATGAAAAAGATAAAATAAAACGCGATAAAAAAAATAATTATATTGAACAAGAATTAAACAAATAAAAACATATAACACTTTAAAAAATCAAATTGTAATAAGGGAAATAATGGAACAATTTACTTTTATTAGCGAAAGAAAAGGAACAATTAAGGAAATCTTACAATATTACTGCACAGGACTTACAAATATTGACATAACAAAAGCATTAAAAAATAAAGATGTTAAAGTTAATGGTGTAAGAGTAAATAGTAGTGTTAATATTGAAGTTAAAGATGAAATTAGTATTTATTATATTAAAAAAAATATTATGAAATAATTTATGAAGACAACAACATTTTAGTTGTTAACAAATTAAAAAGCATTGAAACGAATAGTTTCGAAAACAAACAAACATTATTAACTGAATTACAAAAAAAATATGCAACTGTGTTACCCATACATAGATTAGATGTTAATACATTAGGGCTAATGATTTTTGCACTCAATAAAACGGCTGAAGAAGAATTAATTAAAGCGTTTAAAAGTGGAAAAGTTGAAAAAAAATATTTTGCAGTAGTGTCGGCACAAAATGTAAAAGAAAGCGACAATTTTCAAGATAGTTTTATAAAAAATGAAAAAAGCGGTCAAGTAAAGTTTGGTAAAGCAAAAAATGACGGTAACGATGCGCGATTAGAATATGTTTTAATAGACAAAAAAAATGATTTAGCAAACATACTTGTAACTTTGCACACTGGCAAAACTCATCAAATACGCGCGCAGTTAAGTTATCACCATATCTACATTTTAGGCGACGGCAAATATGGTGATAAAAACTTAAATAGAAAATACAAAAAAAATGAGCAACAATTAAAATCTGTTTATTTGAAGTTTTCTGGATTAAATAAACTTAAATATATTGAAAATTTCAATTTTGAAATTTTGCCAAATGAACTAAATAGTTTAAATTATTAAAATATTGCAGTGCTTTTGTGATAAAAAGTCTTGCAATTTTTTTTGTGTTGTGATATAATCTTATGCGAAACAGAAAAAATACTGTTTTCCTTGCCGAAGAAAGTGTCGGCCATTAGACCATAAGGAGGTATGAATAATGAACAAGTATGAGTTAATGTATATCATTGATGCAAGTTGTAGCGATGAGGAAAGAGAAGCATTTATCGACAAAGTGCAAAATATGGTAGTTAAAGCAGGCGGTACTGTAGATACCCTTGACAAAATAGGGCTCAAAAAGTATGCTTATCCAATTAATTTCAAAACTGAAGGCTATTATGTTTTAATGAATTTTCAAGCAGAACCTAGTCTTCCAAATGAAATGGAAAGCAAAATGGCTATTATGGACCATTTCGTGAGAAGTCTATTTATCAAGAAGTAAGGAGAAAATAATGAATAAGATTTTTTTAATTGGAAATTTAACTAGAGATCCTGAATTAAATGTTGTCTCTACCGGTGTTTCAGTTTGTAGATTTTCAATAGCAGTATCTCGAAGATTTGCAAATAGCGATGGCAACAGAGAAGTTGATTTTATAAATATAGTTGCTTGGCGTGGACTAGCGGACACCTGTGCAAAATATTTAAAGAAAGGCAACAAAGTTGCAATATGTGGGAATCTTCAAACTCGTTCTTATGAAAATAAAGAAGGAGTAAAAGTTAATATTTTCGAAATAGTTGCTGACGAAGTTGAATTTTTAACAAGTAAAAGTCAAGCAGAAAGTGAAAACGAAACAGTTAAAGATGACCAAGTTGCCGAATTGCAACCAGTCGAAGATGATGATTTACCATTTTAAAAAGGAGTGAAATATGGAGAACGAAGAAGTTGTATTAGATAAGGCTCAAGAACAACAACCTGTAGAAAAAGAATACAAAAAAGTTCGTCGTGTGCAAAAAAGAAAAGTATGTGCATTTTGTACCGATAAAATTGCTATAGATTACAAAGATGTTGCTCGATTGAGAAAGTATATAACAGAAAAAGGTAAAATATTACCTCGTCGCCAAACAGGAACATGTGCTAAGCACCAAAGAGAACTTGCTAACGCAATAAAAAGAGCAAGATATATGGCACTTATTCCATACACAGGTGATTAATAATAAGTTAAAAAAGAAAAAACAAATAACTCAAATAGTTATTTGTTTTTTTATATATAAATTTGTAAAAAAAATAAAAATAGAAATATAATTAAAAATTGTTAATAAAAATGAAAAAACGGCAAAACTTTTTAAGCGTATGAATTAATAAAAAGATATTAAATAAAAATAATTATAAAAAAATATAAAAAGTATAAAAAAAATCTTGACAATAAAAAAAATATTTGATATAATAAGCATACATTAATTAATAAAAGCAAGTTATGTTTTTAAAAATTGATGCATAAAATATAAAAAACATTCCTCGATAGCTCAGCGGTGGAGCACTCGGCTGTTAACCGATAGGTCGTAGGTTCAAATCCTACTCGAGGAGCCAAATACCCCGTTACTTGAATGTAGCGGGATTTTGTTTTATTGGCGACTCGAGATAGGAACGCACTGCGTGAATAATCCTACTCGAGGAGCCAAATACCCCG
>CALVZW010000009.1 GCA_944372675.1 uncultured Clostridia bacterium | reverse complement strand
AGTTTTACATTTTGGTTTGTTTAGTGAAAACTAATTATTATATTTTTATTTTTTACAACAAAGTATTTTATAATGTTGTCAAAAATTATAAATATCTTATCATTATATTTTTATTAACTATGTAAAATTTTGTTAATTAAGGGTAAAATAATGTGCAATAAAAATTTATAAAAAGAAATTTTACACTATTAAATTAATTTATTTAATTATTATATTTGGTTGAATAAAGACGGTAAAAGTGTTATAATATTATTAAATTTCAAATGTTTAAGGAGTAAAAATGTTAGATAAACAAACTTCTATTTTGCTAGCAAATTTGAATTCAATTTGTCAGGATGGTTCATATAAAGTTATTGAAAAAAAAGATTTAATTAATTTAAATTCTAAAAAAAATAAACTTGATGAAGATTCACTTAAGGCTATGATTGAACATTTACAAGAACGCAATTATTTAAGCATTAAATATAGTGATGATAAAGTTTACTGTTTATCAGTTCTTCCTAAAGGGAGATTATTTGACGAAAAAAGTAAGGAATTAGCAAAAGAAAAAAGAAAATATAATAAACTTATTATCATTACATTATCGCTTTCAAGCATAGCATCTTTTGTTGGTGCATTTTGTGCTATGTTAGTTTTTAAATTATTATTTTAAGGGGTACATATGTTAAATAAAAATGAAAAAAAAGTAATGGCTGTTTTGTTAAAATTATGTAAAAAAAATAATACTTGTTTAACCAATCACGAAGAAATAGTTTCAAATTTGCAATCAAAAGATTATTTAACACGCAAAGAAGTTGACGATATTATTAATAATTTAGTGCTACAAGAGTATATTGACAATATAATTACAGATAATAAAGGTAAGAAATGTTA
The DNA here is from genome assembly GCA_944372675.1 of uncultured Clostridia bacterium. Taxonomy (GTDB): domain Bacteria; phylum Bacillota; class Clostridia; order Christensenellales; family UBA1242; genus CAKVOD01. The sequence goes on along the minus strand of CALVZW010000009.1, from coordinate 24,874 downwards.
CTGCATAACAATTCAAAACAAAGGTGAAGCATTTACTCGTGAAGAAAAAGATAAGAAAAAAGTTTTATGGCAAAGAATAGGTATTACAGTTGCACTTGCAGTTTTGTCATTTGTAGTAACGGTTGTATTAAAAGCAATTTTTTAACGGAGAACTAAATGGATAAATTTGAATTACAATCAAGTTACAAGCCAACAGGCGACCAACCTAAAGCCATTGAGCAATTAACAAATGGTTTTATTGATGGTTTAAAAAGTCAAGTTTTATTAGGAGTAACAGGTAGCGGGAAAACATTTACTATGGCAAATGTAATTGCAAACTTAAATAGACCGGCTTTAGTTATTGCTCATAATAAAATTTTGGCGGCTCAATTATGTAACGAGTTTCGTGAATTTTTCCCTAAGAATAGAGTTGAATTTTTTGTAAGTTATTACGATTATTATCAACCAGAGGCTTACATTCCAAGTTCGGATACTTACATTGAAAAAGATATGTCTATTAATGATGAAATTGATAAACTTAGACACAGTGCAACTTGTTCATTATTTGAAAGAAACGATACATTAATTGTGGCATCGGTATCTTGTATTTATGGCTTAGGTAATCCTGAAATATATAAAAAAGCAAGTATTTCATTAAGACCAAATGATATAGTTGATAGAAATGATATAATGAAAAAACTTGTTGAGATGAGATATGAAAGAAGTGATATTGATTTTAAGCGTGCAACTTTTCGTGTTCGTGGAGATGTATTAGATGTTATACCACCTAATTCAAGTACAATAGCATATCGCATTGAGTTTTTCGGTGATGAAATTGAAAAAATTAAAGAAATTGATATTGTAACAGGTAAGGCAATATGCGAACTTAAACATTGTCTTTTGTTTCCTGCAAGCCACTATGCAGTTGACAATGAAAGTGCTGAAAATGCTTTAAAACAAATTGAATATGATTGTGCTGAAAGAGTAAAGTACTTTGAAGAAAAAGGCAAACTTATTGAAGCACAACGAATTAAAGAACGCGTAAAATATGATGTTGAAATGATAAGAGAAATGGGGTATTGTAACGGCATTGAAAACTATTCTCGTTATTTTGACGGTAGACAAATTGGGCAAGCACCTTACACACTATTAGATTATTTTCCTAAAAACTTTGTTACTTTTATTGATGAAAGCCATATGTCAATACCACAAATTAAAGCAATGTATAAAGGTGATTTAGCACGCAAAACAAGTTTGGTTGAATATGGGTTTAGATTACCCGCAGCATACGATAATAGACCGCTAAAATTTGAAGAATTTGAAGAAAGATTAGGACAAGTAACATTTGTATCAGCAACACCTGCAAAATATGAAATGTCACTAAGCGATCAAACAGTTGAACAAATTATTAGACCAACAGGGCTAGTTGACCCAACAATTGAAGTTAGAAAGATTGAAGGGCAAATAGATGATTTAATTGGTGAGATATATGCTACAACCGAAAAAGGTTTTAGGGTTTTAATTACAACTTTAACAAAGAAAATGGCGGAAGATTTAACTGCATTTTTAACTGAACATTCAATTAAAGTTAAATATATGCATTCTGAAATTGATACACTTGAAAGGGTGGAAATTATAAATGGCTTGCGTAATGGTGAGTTTGATGTTTTAGTCGGCATTAACTTACTTAGAGAGGGGCTAGATATTCCGGAAGTTGCACTTGTTGCAATTCTTGATGCAGACAAAGAGGGCTTTTTGCGTAGCGAAGGTGCATTAATACAAACTATTGGTCGTGCGGCAAGAAATAGTGAAGGACGAGTAATAATGTATGCTGATGTAATTACTGATTCAATGAAAGCGGCAATAACTGAAACTAATCGTCGTCGCGAATTGCAACAAAATTATAACAAGCAAAACAACATTGTACCGAAAACAGTTACAAAAAATATATCAAATACTTTACAGATTAGTAAGAAAACGGATACTAAAACAAAGAAAAATACTAAAGATATAACACAAGAAATTGAAAAATTAAAAGCACTTATGAATATAGCAAGTAAAAATCTTGATTTTGAACAAGCAATAATTTTAAGAGAACAAATAAACGAATTGAAAAAACAATTAAAATAGGGGTTAAAATGTTAGAAAGAATTTATGTAAAAGGGGCAAAAGAAAACAACTTAAAAAATATTGATGTTGAAATACCACGAAATAAATTAGTTGTTTTTACAGGAGTTAGTGGAAGCGGTAAATCTACTCTTGCGTTTGACACCATATTTGCTGAAGGGCAAAGACGATATATGGAATCTCTTTCATCCTATGCTAGACAATTTTTAGGACAAATGCAAAAGCCAAATGTTGAAAAAATTGAGGGGCTTTCTCCCGCTATTTCAATAGACCAAAAAACTACTTCACATAATCCGCGTTCAACGGTTGGAACTGTTACAGAAATATACGACTATCTTCGTTTATTGTATGCAAGAGTTGGCACTCCATATTGTCCAAAGTGTGGTAGAAAAATTGAATCGCAATCTATTGACCAAATTATTGATAAAATTAAAGAATTAGGCGACGGGGCAAAATTTGTTATACTTGCTCCTGTTGTAAGGGGACAAAAAGGTACTTTTGCAAAACTTATTGAGCACGCACGAAAGGAAGGTTTTGCTCGCATTGAAATTGACGGTGAAATGTTTGAAATTGATGACAATATTCAACTAGATAAAAACAAAAAACATAACATTAATTTAGTTATTGACCGTCTAATTTTAAAAGACGGTATGGATAAAAGATTAAATGATAGTATTGAAATTGCACTTGAACAGGCTAACGGTTTAGTTTTAATTAAGGCATTTGATAGAGAATATTTATATAGTACACAACACGCTTGTACACATTGTGGTATTTCAATTGGTGAAATTGCACCAAGACTTTTTAGTTTCAATAATCCATTTGGTGCGTGTCCAGAATGTAATGGCTTGGGCGTTAAAATGGAAATTGACAAAAATAAAGTAGTAAGAGATGAAAATTTATCTATTAATCAAGGTGTTGTTTATTTATCGGGTTGGAATATGGAACCTCGTAGCATTTCTGAAATGTATATGAAAGGGCTTGCTAAGAAATATAATTTTAGCCTTGATACTCCTTTTAAAGACTTACCAAATGATATTCAAGAAATAATTTTGTACGGAACAAAAGGCGAAGATGTTGAATTTACTTACAAAAGATTAAATAAAGAACAAAAGTTTGTGCATCCATATGAAGGAATAATACCAAATCTTGAAAGACGCTATCGTGAATCAAATAGTGAAAGTGTAAAAAATGATATTGGTAGATTAATGGTTGAACATTTTTGTACAGTATGTAACGGAAAAAGATTAAGACCTGAAGCACTTAGTGTGAAAATTGCTGATAAAAATATTGTTGAACTATGTGATATGTCAATTGTTGACATAATAAAATTTTTTGAAAGTATTAAATTTAACTCCTATCAATTTTCAATTGCATCACCAATTTTAAAAGAAATACAAGCAAGGTTATCATTTTTAGTAGATGTTGGACTTGATTATTTAACTTTATCTCGTGCATCAAGTACTTTAAGTGGTGGTGAGTCGCAACGAATAAGATTAGCATCTCAAATTGGTAGCGGTTTGACTGGTGTTTTATATATTTTGGACGAACCAAGCATTGGATTGCATCAAAGAGATAACGAACGATTGCTTTTAACTTTACAACATCTAAGAGATTTAGGTAATTCAGTTATAGTTGTTGAACACGACGAAGATACAATCAAGACGGCTGATTATATAGTTGATATAGGCCCATACGCAGGTGTTAAGGGAGGAGAACTAGTTTATTCAGGAGATGTTGAAGGTTTAAAAGAATGTCAAAATTCTGTAACCGCAGAATATATATCAGGTAGACATAAAATAGAAACACCTAAAGTTCGTCGGGCTACTGATAATGGCTTTTTAACCATAAAAGGAATAAAGCAAAATAATTTAAAAAATATTACATTAAAATTGCCATTGGGTGTTTTTAATGTTGTAACTGGAGTTAGTGGAAGCGGTAAAAGTAGTTTGGTAACTGAAACATTATATCCAGCATTAGCAAATAAGTTGAATAATGCCAATTTAACAGAGGGTAACTATGAAAGTATAAGTGGTTATGAAAATTGCGACAAAGTTATTTTTATTGACCAAAATCCTATAGGAAGAACCCCACGAAGTAATCCTGCAACGTATTGTGGTATTTTTACACCAATTCGAGAATTATTTGCTAGAACAATTGATGCAAGCGAACGCGGTTACTCAGCAGGAAGATTTAGTTTTAATGTTAAAGGTGGTCGTTGCGAAGCGTGCTCGGGAGATGGTATTAAGAAAATAGAAATGTTTTTCTTGCCTGATATTTATGTTCCTTGTGAAGTTTGTAAGGGCAAGAGATATAATAGAGAAACACTTGAAGTAAAATTTAAAGGTAAATCTATTTTTGATGTTCTTGATATGACAGTTGAAGAAGCACTAGAGTTTTTCGATAGTGTACCACAAATTAAAAATAAAATTCAAACACTTTATGATGTGGGGTTAGGGTATATTAAGTTAGGACAACCAGCAACTACTTTAAGTGGTGGCGAAGCACAAAGAGTAAAACTTGCAACAGAACTAGCAAAACGAAGTACGGGAAAAACTGTTTATATTTTAGATGAGCCAACAACTGGCTTATCAATGTATGATGTCGAAAAATTGATAAACATATTACAACGATTAGTAAAAGGGGGAAATACTGTTGTTGTTATTGAACATAATTTAGATTTAATTAAAGTTGCTGATTATATTATTGATATTGGGCCAGAGGGCGGCGAAAAAGGTGGTAAAATTTTGATTGAAGGAACACCTGAAAAGGTTGCTAAATTTCCGCAAAGTTATACCGGTAAATTTCTTAAACCATATTTAAATTTAAGTGATTAATTTAATATAACAAATTTATGCTTTATATTTAGTTTTAATTAACTTATATACAAAAAATAACCCATATAAAATGGGTTATTTTTTAATAAATATTAAATGTCATACCAAGATTTACCGACATCAATGTTAATAGTTAAAGGTACATTTAATTTAACTATATTTTCCATAATTTCTTTTAATATGTTTGATACTATATCTATTTCTTCTTTTGGACATTCAAAAATAAGTTCATCGTGAATTTGTAAAATCATTTTACTTTTTAGATTTAATTTATTTAGTTTTTCATCAATTTGTATCATAGCAATTTTAATAATATCGCTTTCTGTGCCTTGTAGTGGGGTATTCATTGCAACGCGTTCACCAAATTTTTGAATAGTTTTGTTTCGAGAATGAAGTTCTGGTACAAAACGCTTTCTTCCAAACATTGTCATAACAAAACCATCTTGCTTGGCTTGTTCAACGCATTTTTCCATATATTCTTTGACGCCTTCATATCTTTCAAAATATTTTTGAATAAACTGTTTTGCTTCTGCTCTTGAAATGTTTAATGATTGAGATAGTCCGTAATCACTAATACCATAAATGATGCCAAAGTTTACAGTTTTTGCAATTCTTCTCATTTGTGGCGTTATTTCATCAAGTGATACATTAAAAATTTCGCTTGCAGTAAATGCGTGGATGTCGTGTCCTTGTTTAAAAGCATTAACTAATTTAGGGTCATTACTAAAATGAGCAAGTAATCTTAATTCAATTTGACTGTAATCGGCAGAAAGTAAAAGATTATTTTCATTTTTGCAAATAAACATTTTTCTTAAACTTTTGCCTTCTTCGTCTTTAGTAGGAATGTTTTGTAGGTTAGGATTTGTACTGGATAATCGACCAGTTGTTGCCATTGTTTGATTAAATTCAGTATGGACAATATCGTTTTCATCTAAATGTGGAATTAAGCCGTCTAGATATGTGCCAACTATTTTTGCAATTTTGCGATACTGCATTAATAATGCAACGATTGGGTGGTCATTTTCAAGTTCTTGTAAAACTTCAACACTTGTCGAACGCTTTTTGCCTTTTGGTAAAGTTAATTTTAGTTTATCAAACAATATCTCTGCTAATTGTTTTGTCGAATTTATGTTAAATTTTTCACCCGCTAACTCATAAATTTGTTCAACAATTTCATCCATTTTAGTATTAAATTTTAACGATAATTCAACTAAAGTTTTGCGGTCAACTTTTATACCTTCAACTTCCATTTTAAATAAAATATCTTCAAGTTTAAGTTCAATGTTGTTATATAATTTGTCAACTTCCATTTCTTTTAGTTTTGGCTCAAGAATATCTTGCGCTTGCAAAATTCCAACCGCCATAGTTTTAATATTAAGTCCTAAATAGTCAAATGCTTTATCAATAATTTCAAAACGAACGGAAGCGTCAACTAGATATTGTGCAAGTGCAACATCAAAACACGGCATATTTATGCTTAATCCAAATTTATGCAAATAGTGCTTTTGTTTTTTATATTTAAAATAACATTTTGCAACTTTATCATTTTCAATATATGGCATTAATTTTACTAAAAAATCTTTTAATTTGTCGCCAATTTTTTCTGTAATAAAATAAAAGTTTTCAGTTGTATCAAATGCAAAATGATATTCATCATAATATTTTTCATAATGACAGCAAAATCTTTTAGGGGTAGGGTGAGAAGATATTATTTCATCTAGTTGCTCAATTGTTAAAACTTCAGTATTTGTGCAATTTGAAATAGGTTGTATATTGTTAACGCTATTTTTGTCATTAAAAATATCTCTTTTTAACAAAGATGTAAACTCATATTCAGTAAATTTGTCTTTGACTTCATTATTAAATGGAAAGTCGTAGTTTAATTCTTCTAATTCGCATTCAATGTCAGCATTGGTGTCAATAGTTGCTAATTCGTAACTTAAATATGCTAAATCTTTACTATTTACCACTTTATCGTGTTTTGCACCAGTTAAAGTATCAACATTGTTGTAAAGAGCATCTAGTGAACCGAAGTTGTGCATAAAGTCAAGTGCTGTTTTTTCACCAACTCCACTAATCCCCGGTATGTTGTCACTTGAATCACCCATCATTGATTTTAAATCAATAATTTTAATAGGTTCAAAGCCATAAACATCTTCAAAATGTCTTTCATCAAATTCTTCAATTTCGCTAATACCTTTTTTTGTTAGCCAAACAGTAGTTTTGTAGTCAATTAGTTGTAAAAGGTCCTTATCCCCTGATACAATGACTGTGTTAACATTAAATCGTTTTGAAATGGTGCCGACAATATCATCAGCCTCAATGCCGTCTTTGATTAAAACTTTAATGTTCATTTTTCTTAACAACTCTTGAAGTAAAGGCATTTGAGTAACAAGGTCTTCAGGCATAGCATTTCTTCCAGCCTTGTATTCAGGATATAATTTGTGCCTAAAAGTAGGGGAATGAGCATCAAAAGCAACTGCAAAATATTTTGGTTTGTTTTCTGTAATAAGTTTTACTAAAATATTGCAAAATCCAAAAATAGCATTGCAAACTAATCCGTTTTTATTTTTTAATGGGGGCATAGCATAAAATGCCCTGTTGGCAAGAGAATTGCCATCAATAATAATTAAATCCACATTTACCTCGCATCATAAAATTATAACATAAATATTGATAAAAAACAAATATTGTAATAAAACATTACAAAACATTATTATTTTCTTTATATATTTTTTGTAAATTTATAAAAAATAGTTGATTTTTTTTAAAATTTGTGATAATATATTCGTGTTAAGCCGAAGTGGCGGAATTGGCAGACGCACAAGACTCAAAATCTTGCGAGGGCAACTTCATGTGGGTTCAAGTCCCACCTTCGGCACCATAAATTAAAAACAAACACAAAAATATTTTGTGTGTTTGTTTTTTTTTGTAGACTTAATAAGTTGTTTCAGTTTTTGTTTTAGTTTTAAATTTATTGTTATAATCTACTTATTAAAAATTAATTTTAATAAATTAAAATAATTATTTATTATTTAAATTAATATCAAATTTTTCCAAAAAATCTTCTCTTGTCATACATCTTTGAATTAATACAGTTTTCTTACCATCAATCCAAGTTTTTTCATTGTTTTTATGCCCAATTATTTTAAACCCTAACTTATCTTGAACCCTTGCGCTTTGAAAATTGGCATCATAATGACCAGCATATAGTTTTTTTACTTTAAGAGTGAGAAAAGCAAATTCCATAATTTTTAAAACAGCCTCTGGCATAATTCCTTTTCCCCAATATTTTTCAGAAAGTAAAAAGCCAATTTCTTTTATTTCATTTGTTGGGTTATGTTCATTAATGTTTTCTTTTACATCCATCAATTCTACCGATCCAATAACTTTATTGTTGTCTTTTAAAACGATTGCGAACTGATAAGGTTTTTTTGTTTCAAGTTCAAGCCGTTTTTCTGCGCTTTTTAAATCTGTGTATTTTGTCCAACCACACATAGGCCCAACTTTATCACTTGACACATATTCCCAATAATCATTAATATCTGTTGTTTTGTAATTTCGTAATAAAAGTCTTTTTGTTTCTAATTCCATATTTTTTCCTCATTAATCAATATAATATTTTATAATAAATGGTTTTAAATTTTAAATATTATATTTATTTTTTTTTTCTTAATTTAATTTATTATAGCAAAAGTTATTTTTATTGTCAATATTACTTAAAATTATTTAAATACTATTCATAGTTTAAAGGACTTTGTAAATATGATATTTATTTAATTTTATTAAAATATGTTTTGGTAAATAATTGATAAAAATTATTTTATATGATATAATACTAAACAAAGGAGTTCAATATGGCTGAAATTAATAACGAAATGGATGAAGAAAGACTTGCTGGTAAGGTAATGTATAATAAAGATATAATAAAATCAATTATTTCACTTGCGACTAAAGAAATAAATGGTGTTGCATCAATGAATAAAACTAGCCAAAATTGTCTTGTGCAATTAATAAAAGGCAAAAATGATAATGGTGTTAAGGTGTCGGCAAATGGTGATGAAGTTGTTATTGATGTTTTCATAAACATTTTTTCTGACGCTAATGTTAAGGAAATTGCTTGGCGTATTCAAGAAAATATTAGAACTAGTGTTCAAAGTATGATGAATATTAAGGTAAAGGCAGTTAATATTAATATAATTGATGTTGACTTCTCAAATTTGGAGAGAGAATAAAATGAATAGACACGAATGTAGAACTATTGTAATGCAAATGATTTTTTCTTCGCTTGACAATGAGAGTTTTGATTATCAAACAAACTTAAATGAATTGGCCGAAAATTTTACTATGAGTAATGAAGATGCTGATTTTATTAAAAATTTGTTTGATGCTTACAAAAATAATAAAAATGAAATTATAGAAAAAGTTAGTGAGCATTTAAAAGGGTATGAATGGGGTAGAATTTACAAAGTTGATAAATGTTTAATTTTATTGGCACTGAGTGAAATGCTTTATTTGAAAACAGCACCTCATAAGGTTATAATTAATGAAGTGCTTGAATTAGCAAAAGAATTTTCAACTGACAAAAGCCCTAAATTTATAAATGGTGTTTTATCGAATTTTGTAGGTGATTAATGATTGAAAATCAAAATTTTATAACTGTTTCGCAGTTAGGAAACTATATTAAAAATATTTTTGATAATGAAGAGATGTTACATAACATCTCGATTTTTGGTGAAATTTCAGCATATAAAGTATATCGCGGTGATACTGCATATTTTAGCATTAAAGATGAAAATGCAACAATTGACTGTGTTATGTTTGGTATTAATCGTTTAAATTTTCAACCACAAGTTGGACAAAGCGTTATTATAAAAGGTTCACCAAACTATTATGTAAAGGGTGGTAAACTTAATTTTAATGTAAAAACGATGATAGCATACGGCAAAGGTGCTTTGTATCTTAAGTTTTTGCAACTAAAAGAAAAATTGCAAAAGGAAGGTCTTTTTAATGAAGAATTTAAAAAAGCAGTACCAAACAATGCAATTAATATTGGGGTTGCAACAAGTTTGCAAGGGGCAGTTTTACAAGATATTAAAAATGTTGCATATCGAAGAAATGCGGGGGTTAATTTGTTTGTATATGGTTGTACTGTTCAAGGGACAAAGGCAGATGATACAATCATAAAGGCTATACAAGAATTAGATAAACTTAATTTAGATGTCATTATTGTTGCAAGAGGTGGAGGAAGCAGTGAAGACTTAGATTGTTTTAATTCCGAAAAACTTGCAAGAATAGTTTTTGAATGTAAAACGCCAATTGTTTCAGCGGTTGGACACGAAACAGACTTTACAATTATTGATTTTGTGGCGGATAAACGAGCCCCAACTCCATCAGCAGCGGCTGAAATTGTTGTTTCTAATGTTGAAGAACAAAAAAGACTGTTATTGAAATTATTAAATAGAATGAAAATATCAATTAGTCGAGAGTGTGTAGACGGGAAAAGAAAAGCGGAAAACTTTATTTATAGAATAAACACAAGCCTTCATAACTACTTAGAGAAGTCAAAACAAACTTTAAAAATGAAAAAACAGTTAATTGATAGATATCAAAACGATTTATATGTGAAAAATAATAATAAGTTTAATTTACTTTGCCAAGCACTAGAAAAGTTGAATCCTTTAGCGGTAATGAGAAGAGGTTTTGCTTTTGTTGAAAATGAAAATAGAATAGTTTGTTCAAAAATAGCAGACTTTGAAAAAGGACAAAATATTGTAATTAATGTTATTGATGGCAAAGTCAATGCAGAAGTAAGGGAAATTGAAAAGGGGAAAAGAAAATGAAATTTGAAGAATTAATGAAAAATATTGAAACTGCAACAACGAAAATTGAAAGTGGTAAAGTTTCATTAGATGAATCAATACAACTTTATGAGCAAGCAATGAAAGATTGTAAAGAGTGTTATGATATTTTAAACACTGCTAAGGGTAAAATTGAAATTTTAAACAAACAATTTGAAGATATTGAAAATCAAGAAAATAATGATAACTTAAACAATGAAAATTTAAATGAAAGTGAATAATTTTATTTAAAAAATATAAATTGTTTAAATTTAATTATAAAATTACTGAAAAAATAATATAAATTTTATTTAAAATTAAATGAAACTAATTTATTAATTTGTAAGATAAAAAAAGAACATACAAAATTTATTTGTATGTTCTTTTCAGTTTACATAAATATTTTTTATAATTCAGTGCTTTCATCAGTTCTTATTCTTGATTCTTTTTTACCATATAACGCATTATAATCAATTTCTTCAGGTTCTTGACCATTAACTTTTTCATTTAAGTATTTAAATATTGAATAAATAAGTCTATTGCATTTTTGTCTAATAGATTTAAAATAAACTTTTTCATTTTCTTTATTTTTCTTGCTATTTACTGCAATATATTTTTTTGTGTAAGATTTGGTGTCATTAGGATTATCTTTAATTCGTATTATCTGTCGTTCACATTTTTTATGTTCAATTTTAATTTTTTCAGATTGCTCTTTCATTTTTGCTTTATATGATAAATTTGTAAAGAAATTTGTTATTTTATTTGTAGAAGATTTGCTATCATTTGAAGTTTCTTCAACGGCATTTTCATTTTTATTTTGATTTTCAATCAAAGCAAATTCTTCATTAGTTAAATTATTTGATTTTCTTTTAGTAAAAGGATTAATCTTTATTGTAAAATTCTTAAATTTATTAAAAGAATTTTTTATTTTTTCAACTAAAGTTGTTGAAAGTTTATTTCCTTTTTTGTTTTTTTGAACACTTTCTTCAAATGAATCGGCATTTTCTTCGTTACCATTGTTTTGCTTTGTTTCAACATTAGTTTCTTCAATATGATTTAATAAAATATCTGTTTCATTTTTATTTTGAGTTGAAGAACTTGTTCGTTCAGCATTATTTTGTTGTTTATCATATAATCTTTGTTTAAATTTTTCAACAAGATTTTGATTGCTTTTTTTAACTGATTGAGTTAAAGCATTAAATTTATCTTTGAATGTAGAACTGTATTCTCTTAATTTTTGTTTAACATTAGGTAAATATTCTTTTTTCTTAATTGCGACATTGTTTGCTAAAAATTCAATGTAACTTGTATAAAAACTTTGTGTATCTTCTTTATCTTGTAAACTTTTGTATGATAAACATTTTAAATATTGTAAATTATTTATATTTGTCTTTTTGTAAACTGGTTTTGGAAATGTTGCATAACTGTCCATATTATAACTCCTTTAATTTTTTTCATAATTTATGTTTTCTTTATGTAAATTATTAATATGTTGTATTTTTTTATCTAAATCTTGTTTGCAATAATTTACATTAGGCATTGATAAAGTAAGAGTAGGGGAAGATGGCTCTAATTCTTCAATTAGTTTATTATTGCTTTTTATATGTTCAAAATTATTTTGATAAAAATTTTCATAGTTTTTCATATTATTTAAATAATTAATTACATTATTTTTTACTGTTTCTTGTAAGTGCAAAAATTTTAAAATATTACTATTTAAATTTTTATATTCATTATTGATTATAATTTGGTAATATTTTTCTTTTTTTAATGTAGTTGACTTACAATAATTTTCAATATTTTCATCTAATTGTAATTTTGCAGAAGTAATTAATTTATTGTATAATTTGTTTAATATGTAAATTTGTTCAATAATCGTTTGGCGCATTTGTTGAAGTTTAACTTTGTTTATTTTTGCTAAACTTAAAAATGTATTTTTTGAACATTTTTCTAAAATAGACAATTTAAAGTTTAATAAAGTAATTTTGTTAACGATGTTTGTTTCAGCAATAAATTTTACCATATTAACCCCCAAAATTTTTTCTCATTATTATAACATTTTATTTGTAAATTGTCAATATTAAACTAAAAAATATTTAATTATGCTCATTAAACATAATATATAAATAACATTATTTATATAATATATGATTTAAAAATTGATTTAGTAGTAAAAAAGTACATATTATGTAATTTTTTGTCAAAAATTGTTTTATTATTTTTGCAAATTTTGATATAATCATACAAAAGGGTAAAAATGATAAGGATATTTGCAAGACGCCCATTAATCTTTTGGGCATTAAGTTTGTGTTTGGGTGTTTTTGTAATAGTAAAGGGGCTTGAAAAAGATTCGCTTCTTGCTTTTTGCATTCTTTTGTTAATAATAACCTTATTTACAATTTTTTCAATTTTAATTTATACCATTAGTTTCAAAACTAAAATTTATTCAAAATTTTTAAATTTTATTTCAGTAAATCGTTTGTTAATACTTGGTTGTTTAGTAATGTATGTTATAGGTGGACTTTTTGCTTTCAATAAAATTAATTATTTTACAACTAATGTTGAAAATCAAAGTTATAAAATTGTAGGCATTGTAAATGAACTTGATAACTATTATTCAAGTAATAATGTTTATTTAAGAGATGTTGTTATTACTTATGATAATGACAATATAAAATTAAAGGGTATAGTTTGTTTAACATATTATGAAGATGATACAGCACTTACTGGAATAAGTGTAGGGGACAAGATATCGTTTACTGGATTAATTGAATCAAATTACGCTATAAAAAATGAAAGTTTAGATTATTATTCAATTAAAGACAATGTTAGATACTATGCTGAATATCAAGAAGATTTTACCATAATTGAAAAGGGGTTAATAAGTGCTAATGATGTTATCAGGTTTAAGGTTTTAGATACTCTTTTACAAGAAATGCCATCGACAATAGCATATCTATCTTATTCAATTTTATTTGGTGATGACTCTTATTTAAGCGATTTTACTTATGAGTCATTCAAGATAAGCGGTGTTGCACATATTGTTGCAGTAAGTGGTATGAATGTCGTTATTATCGTTACATTGTTATTGTTTGTAATGCGTTTCTTAAAATCTAAAAAGTGGTTAAAGTTTTTAATAATAACATTAGTATTAGTTGGCTATTGCTACTTATGTGATTTTACACCGTCCGTTGTTAGAGCAACAATAATGGCATTAGTAGTTTTGTCTGCAAAGTTTGTAGGTAGACAAAATGATATTATGTCATCTTTAGGATTATCGTGCATTTTAATTTGTTGCATTTGGCCTTTGTCAATTTTTGATGTCGGCTTTTTGATGAGTTTTGCTAGTGTGTTAGGTATTGTACTATTTTTTACTCCATTTAACAATTTTTTAAATAAAAAGTGCAAGATACCAAATTTTTTGTCATCATCAATTTCTGTAACAGTAGTTGCTCAAATTGGTATTTATCCTATTATGGCATCATATTTTAATAGTTTTTCACTGTATTCAATCCCTGCTAATGTAGTTATTGTTCCAATATTTTCATTGGCATATATTTTGTTGTTTGCTACAACTATTATTTCATTAATCTTGCCGTTTTTATCATTTACATTATTTTTGCCGTCGGTAGTGATGAGTTTTGTTAATTGGTTTCCTAGTGTGTTTGTTAATTTACCTTTTGCCAATTTATATGTTTTTGAACTAGGGGTATTATCAATTTTTTATTATGCGTTTTTGTTGTTTTCTTCAAGTTTTATCTTTTTGAATGATAAGATAAAAATACCAATAAATATTGTACTTACAACTGCAATTATTACATTTTTTGTACTTGATATTTTGCCAAAGAAGTTCACAAAAGATGAAGTGAAAACTTTTGATACGAGTGCAAGTTCTGTTTTAGTAACTACTGAAAGCAATTCAAAATTTATGATAGGGGTAGGTAATTCATACGACTTAAACAAAGTTGTTGAAAGTGTACAAAGAAATAGAATTTATAATTTAGATGCAATATTTTTAGTTAACTACAAAATTGATGCATACAATCAAAGAACAAATATTGAAGCATTGCAAGAAGTTTGTAAGGTTAAAAGTGTTTATGTGGCTGATAATTTGTTTAATGCTTTTGAAACGATTAGCGATACAAATGCAATGAAAATACCAAATAATAATTTAATAACAATAAATGAAACAAATATTTATCCTTTGTTTGTTAATAATCAAATGGTAGCGTTAGTGTTTGATTTAAATGAATTTGATTTTGCTTATGTATTAGATATTAATGAAACGCAGTCATATTTTGTAAAAACAATGTTAAATGAAGAAGTAAATGTTTATTGTATTGATAAAAATGATTATGAATATTTTGTAGGATATCCGCAAATAACTTAGTTTAAAACATTGTAAAAAACTCGATATTGTGATATAATAATTTTAGGTGAAAAATATGAAATTTACAAGTTTGAAGCAAACTTTACGCAAGCAAATTGACAATGTTTATTTGATAAGTGGTGAAGACAGATTTTTGCAAGATAAAAGCATATCACTAATAAAACAATTTGCCGTTGAAAACTTTGTTGATATGAACGAATCAATTTACAATGATGAAAACATTAATGTGCAACAAATGATTGAAGAAGCACAGACATTACCATTTATGAGTAAATATAGATTTATTTTAATGCGAGATTGTTTTAATAAACTACCTGAAGCAGATAAAAGAATGATAATAGATTACATCAAATCACCTGTTAAAACAACTGTGTTTGTGTTTGCGAATGATGAGAAGAATGACTTTTTAAAGAAAGTGGAACAATATGCTGTTGAAATTGACTGTAGTTTTTTAGATATGAATACATTAAATGCAATTGTCCCAGCAATGATAAAAGAACAGGGCAAGCAAATAACCACTAATGCTTTATCTAAATTAATTGAATATTGTGCTTGCGACTTAGGAAGAATTGAAAACGAAATAGTAAAATTATCATCTTATTGTGCTGACGAAATCATAAAACCCGAAGACATTGAAAACAATGTTGCAAAAACTATTGACTATGAAACATATTTGCTTGCAAATGCAATTTGTGAAAAAAATACAGAAAATGCTTTGACTATTTACAAGCACATAATGCAACAAAAGGGCAGTACGCAATATGTGTTAGGTATTTTAGGCAACTTTTTACGAAGATATTTTTATTTGCACGCAACAAAAAACGATAAGAGTTTGTGTTTGCAAAACTTTAAAATTAATGATAGTACTTATCAAATGTTTTTAAAACGAAGTGCAAATTTAAAAAAAGTAGAACTTATGAATTCGATTGAAAAGGTGCTTGAAGCCGACTACTCAATTAAGGCAGGATTGCAAACAGAGGATAATGCTTTATATAACTTAATTATTTATTTAACAACAAAATTATAATTAAAAGTTTGTGTGATTAGAAAAAAATAAAAAAATAATTGTAAAAAATTAATACATTTAATTTTTTAACTAGCATAGAAAAAGAAAATAAAATAAAATTTAGTAAATTAAAAACTCAAAGTTTATTTTATTATATAATTATTTCATAATACTAGATATAGTGTATTTTAAAAATATAATACTCTATATCTTTTTTTTGTATATTTATTATTAATTTCATAATACTAGTCATATTACTAAATAAATTATTTTATAATATACTATATTAAGATAAAAAATTTAAACCCTTATCGTGTTTTTAATTTACATTGTTAAATAAAAAAGAAGCGAGTTAAAGTTCGCTTCATCAAAAATTGTTAAATTATTTTTTCATATTTTTTAATTCTTCAAAAGTGTCTGCAATAATATCCATTGCTTCATCCATCAAAGGTTTAGTGTGAGTTGCAGTGTAACTTGTACGAATTATTGCATCACCAACAGGAACTGCTGGGCTGATAACAGGGTTAACATAAACACCATTTTCAAAAAGTTTTTTGCAAGCAATAAATGTAAATTCATCTTCATAAGTGTTAATAGGAATGATTGGAGCAACTGAATCTCTTATGTCAATATTTCTTTCTTTCATTCCTTTACGAACATAGTCTGCAATCTCTTGCAAATTTTTTACCATTTGTGGATTTGCTTTTAAAAGTTCAAGTGCTTTTCTTGCACAAGCAACATTAGCAGGTGGCATTGATGCTGAGAAGATGAAAGGGCGAGAATTGTGTCGTACATAGTCAACAACTTCTTTTTTGCCCGCCATACATCCGCCAAGACTTGCAAGCGATTTACTAAATGTTTCCATAATAATATCAACTTCGTCTTCAAGTCCGTAATATTCGGCAGTACCAGCACCACGCTCGCCGAAAACACCTAAGCCGTGTGCGTCATCTACCATAACTCTTGCATTGTATTTTTTTGCTAATCGTACAATTTCAGGTAAGTTACAAATATCACCGCCCATACTAAACACGCCATCTGTAACAATTAAAATACCTTTCGATGGGTCAACACTACTTAATTGTCTTTCAAGGTCTTCCATATCATTATGTTCATAACGATATAGTTTTGCAAAACTTAATCGGCAAGCATCATAGATTGATGCGTGGTTTTCTTTGTCGCCTATTATGACATCATTTCTACCAGCAATTGCTGAAATGATACCTAAATTTGTTTGAAAGCCTGTTGAAAATGTTATGGCATCTTCTTTGTGCAAGAAATCTGCAATCTCTCTTTCAAGTGCTTTATGTATATCAAGTGTTCCATTTAAAAATCGTGAACCAGAACAGCCAGAACCATATTTTTCAATAGCCTTTATTCCTGCTTCGATTACTTCTGGATTTGATGTTAAACCTAAATAATTGTTTGAGCCTAACATTATTGTTCTGTGATTTTCCATTTGAACTACTATATCTTGTCCGCTATTTAATTCGTGAAAATAAGGATATATACCTTTTTCTCTAGCATTTTTTGCTACATCATAATCATAGCATTTTTGAAATAAATCCATATTAAACTCCTTACTCAAGTAGTATATCATATTATATTACATTTAGCAAACAGATAAGATATATTTTTTGTCAAAAATTTAAGTAGAAAATTTAAAGAAAAATTTAAAAGTAGTATTTGCTTGTTATGTAATATACAAATACTTATAATATTCAGTGTTTAATAAAGTTGGAATAATATTCTATTTTGGAAATTTTTGTCATTAGAAAAAAACAAAAAAGAAAAATAAATTCTTGTTAAACACTTGATAAATATGAATAAATATAGTATCATATTAATTGACATTATAATAAAAGGATAGAATTATGATAGAATTTTGCAATGTAAAATTAGGATATATTAAGGAATATTATGCACTATATAATCTTAATTTAAAAGTTGGTAATGGGGAAAAAGTGGCTATTGTAGGCGCACAAGATGATGGAAAAACAAGTTTTTTGCGTTTGCTTGCAAAACTAGAAAAGGCAAATTCTGGAGATATTTATTACAATGACATATTATTAGATAGCATAGATTATTCAAAAGATTTATCTGTTGCCTATTTAGCATACAAGCCAATATTATTAAGTGCAAGTGTAAAAAAGAATATTGAGTATGTTTTAAAGTTAAGAGAAGTTGACAAAAAAGAACGAAAAGATATTGTAAATAAAGTGCTTGAAGATTTTGGCTTAAAAAATTTAGAAAACATTAAAGTTAAAAAGTTGACTATGTATCAGCAAAGACTTTTACAATTTGCTATGATATCCATTAGACAAAAAATTGACATATTATTAGTTGATGACATATTAAACGGATTAAACGATAGCGAAAGAAGCAACATAAAAGATATTTTGTTATCATTTATGAAAAAAGATACAACAGTTTTTTATGCAACAAGTGATATAGACTTAGCAAAAAGTTTTTGCGAAAAAATTGTATATTTAAAATTGGGTGCGATTGATAAAATTGAAAACAACAAATTAAAGTTAAAATAATAGGGGCAAATTATGACATCTAACGAAGTAACTAATTATATTAATGAGATAAGAGATAATTCTTGTGTATTAAATATTATGATGGACACTATGGGGAGGGAATGTCCAGATTGTCTTTATTCAATGTTAAGTTCAAAAAATGTTTTAAGTGTTTTAGAAGATGATGAATTAATAATGACAGCACAAGCATTTTTTGATAATAATCTTAACATTGCAATAACAAGCGAAAAAATATTTATGCACAGGAACACTTTAGTTTATCGAATTGAAAAAATACATAAAGCAATAGGGTTAAATATTCGAGATTTTGATGATGCCATAACTTTAAAAACCTTAATCATATTATATAATAATATAAAACATAAGTAATTTGTGCTGTAAATCGGCACATTTTTTGTATTAAATTGTTTTGAAAAAGCAAAAAAATATAGTATAATAAATTATTGTATATTTACAATGTTAGGAGATAAAATGAAAATAGTTTTAGATGGTTTCGGAGGCGACAACTCACCACAAGAAATTGTAAAAGGTGCTGTTTTAGCCTTGCAAAAATATAAAGATTTAGAAATAATTATTACCGGCGATAAAGATAAGTTGGAAGCATTATTTAACGAAAATAAACAAGATTTATCAAGAGTTGAAATAGTGCATACAACCGAAATAATCATTAATGATGAATCACCAACAGAAGCAATAAGAACTAAGAAAGATTCTTCTTTAGTAGTTGCACTTAACATTTTAAAAGAAAGAGAAGATGTTTGCGGACTTGTTTCAGCGGGAAGTACGGGAGCAGTGTTGACTGGTGCATTTATGAAAATAGGGCGAATGAAAGGAGTTTCAAGACCAGCACTTGCACCGCTTTTACCAACTCAAAACGGCGGTAAAGTTTTGCTAATTGATTGCGGGGCTAATATGGATAGCAAACCAATCAATTTGTGCCATTTTGCGTTAATGGGTTCAGCATATATGCAAAATGTTTTTAACATTGAAAATCCTAGAGTAGCACTTTTAAATGTAGGAGTTGAAGACAAAAAAGGCAACGAACTATGTCATCAAGTTTTTCCGCTTTTACAAAAATTGCCTATAAATTTTGTAGGGAATATGGAAGCAAGAGATTTCTTATCAGGCAAATACGATGTCGTTGTTAGTGATGGCTTTTCTGGTAATGTTTTGCTTAAAGCATCTGAAGGGGCAATAAAAATGCTTTTAAGCATATTGAAATCGGAAATTAAAGCAAGAAAAATGAGTATGCTTGGGGCTTTATTTATGAAAAAATCATTTAAAGCCGTAAAGAAAACTATGGACTATGAGCAATATGGTGGTTCTCCATTCTTAGGGGCGAAGAAAATACTTATTAAATCACACGGCTCAAGTTTTGCTCAAAGTATACTTGCTAGCATAGAACAAGTAATACAAATTAACAAAGACAATTTATATGAGAAAATTGAAAAGCAAATAGCAGATACAAAAGATATTTGTGATAGTTTAATAGAAAATGAATAATCGGTGAAGTATGAATATTTTAACTTTAAGCGGGGTTGAAGAACTACAAAAAATTTTAGGATATAAATTTAAAAATGTAAATTTATTAGACACAGCATTTACACATTCTTCAACCGCTAATTTGTTCGGTTACGAAAGTAATGAAAGACTTGAATTTTTTGGTGATAGTATTTTGAGTTTCATAGTGTCTGAAAATCTTTATTTAAAAAGTTGTAATGATGAGGGCGATTTATCACATATTCGAGCAAATATAGTATCCGCAAATTCCTTAGCAAAAATTATTGACGCAATGAAAATTGAAAAATATTATGGAGTAAACACACAAGTTGTAAAAATGGGTTTTCCTATAAATGTAAAAGCAGATTTGTTTGAAAGTATTTTAGGTGCAATATATCTTGACGGTGGCTTAGATAACGCAAAAGGATTTGTAAATAGATTTATTGACTTAAGTGAAACTGCAATTAAAAACGGGATGAAAAAGAACATTGATGCAAAAACTCGTTTGCAAGAATATTTGCAAAGCAAAGGTATTGTTGATTTTTACTATGAAACATTATCACAATCAGGGCCAGCGCATCATCCAACATTTTTGGTTGCATTATACATTCAAGGGAAAGAAATTAGTCAAGCATCAGCACAATCAAAGCGCGGTGCTGAACAACTTTGTGCAGAAAAAGCACTTCAAACTATTGAAAGTGAGTAAGG
Organism: uncultured Clostridia bacterium; assembly: GCA_944372675.1. Classification (GTDB taxonomy): domain Bacteria; phylum Bacillota; class Clostridia; order Christensenellales; family UBA1242; genus CAKVOD01. Next base: position 3,944 of record CALVZW010000009.1, on the reverse strand, counting down.
TGAATTATGAATTTTAAAAGAATTGAAATGGCAGGTTTTAAATCATTTGCCGACCGATTGGAAATTGATTTTGATTCAGGTATTACTGCTATTGTAGGGCCTAATGGCTGTGGTAAAAGTAATGTAGCCGATTCAGTGCGTTGGGTACTTGGTGAACAATCAAGTAAAACACTTCGTGGAAGTAGTATGCAAGATGTCATTTTTAAGGGCACTGCTAGTCGTAAATCTTTGTCATATTGCGAAGTATCTTTAGTTTTTGATAACTCTGACCATACATTAAATATGGAATATGATGAAATTATTATTACAAGAAAATTGTATCGCAGTGGCGAAAGTGAATATGCAATTAACCGTACACCTTGTAGATTAAAAGATGTAGTAAATCTTTTGCACGATTCAGGCGTAGGTAGGGATGGTTATTCAATTATTGGGCAAGGTAAAGTTGCCGAAATTGTAAACTCAAAACCTGAAAATCGTAGAGCAATTTTTGAAGAAGCAGCAGGCATTGCAAAATTTAAATCTCGTAAGATTGAAGCGGAAAGAAAACTTGAAAGAGTACACGACCATTTAACTAGATTGTCGGATATTGCATCCGAACTTGAAAGACAACTTGGTCCAATGCGTAAACAAGCCGAAGATGCAAGAAAATGTCTAGCATTAAAGGACGAATTAAGAGTGCTTGAAGTTAACGCATATCTAGTTCAATGTGAAACTGCAAACTCTCGCCGACAAGAAGTGAGAGATAAAATTCAAGCCATACAAGAAGAATTGACTTTGAAAGAACAACAATTACAAAGTTGCAATCAAAAGTATGATAACTCAATGGAGCAAATACAAAAAATTGATGCCGATATTGCAAAAATTCACGAAAAAGTTGTTGAATTATCAGTTAGTATTGAAAAGCAAGCAGGGGAAACTAAGTTAATTCAAGAAAGAATGCACTTTTTGACGCAACAAATAAAATCAAAAGAAGATGAGTTAGCAAACGCAAATAGTGAAAAAACGGAAACTATACGCAATTTAGAAGCAAAGGAAGATAAACTTAAAACTAATGAAATGCGTTTAAAAGAATTGCAGTTGCAATCTGATAAATTGAGTAATGAATACCTTAAAGTAGTTGATGAGTTGACTGAAAATGAAGATGAAGTTGACAAAAATCAAAGAAATTTGCTTGAGTCAATGGATAAGTTAAGTGATATTAAAGCAAATTTATCGCGATTAAAGGCTGAATTGGACGCATTAAAATCAACAAGCAACGAAAAACAAGATAGATTAAAAGTTTTGATTGAAAAAAGCGATTTAGCAAAAAAATCAAAGATTGAGTGCGATGAATTGACTTCAAAACTTTCTTCACAAGTCAATGAAATGACACTAAACCTTGATGTGCTTAAAAAACAAATGTTAGATTCAAACAATCGTAAACAACAAATAATAGACGATTGTCAAGATATTCAAACAACACTTGCAAGTTTTATTAGTAGACATAAATTATTAACCGAAATGCAAACCGATTACGAAGGCTTTGCATATAGCGTTAAAAAATTGATGCAAGACGCCGAATCAAATAAAGCAGTAAAAGAAAAAATTGTAGGTGTTGTTGCAAACTTAATAAAAGTACCTGAAAAATTCCAAATTGCAATTGAAACAAGTTTAGGTAATGCTGTACAAAACATTGTAACAAGTGATGAAAATGATGCTAAAAAACTTGTCGCATATCTAAAAGAAAATAGATATGGTAGAGCAACATTTTTGCCAATTACATCAATGAAACCGAGAAATCTTGATAATGAATCACGAAAACTACTAAACAGTGCAGGGGTGTTTGGTGTTGCTTGCGATTTAATTGAATTTGATAAAAATTTATCAAATGTATTTCAAAGTTTATTAGGTGGTACAGTTATCGTCGACACTTTGGATACAGCGGTAAAACTAGCACAAAACTCAAAATTTAGTTTTCGTATAGTTTCACTTGAAGGCGATATTGTCAATCCGCAAGGTTCAATTACTGGTGGTAGTAAGAAAGCCGAAATTAACAATATTTTAGGTAGAGAAAAGGAAATCGAAACCCTAAAAATTGAAATTGATAAAAAACAAAAAAGATTTGCCGATTTATCTAAAGAAAGCGAAGAACTTACAAAGATTATAAATCAAGCAAACGAAAAAATTCAAACCATTGAAGCACAGTTAGTTAATAGTCAAATTGAATTAGCAAAAAATAAAGAAGCGAGCCAAAAAGCAAGTATTCAATTTAGCGAAACTGAAAAAGATGTTGAAAATTTAAGACGAGAAATAAATGAAGCAAATGCTCGTGCAAAATCTATTGAAGATGAAATTAATAGTGTTGATGAACTTGAAAACACAATTAAAAATAGTAAAATTAGTGCTAATGAATGTATTAATAAAAGACAATCGCAATATGATTTGCTTAAATCAAAAAAAGAACAATACAACATTGAAAATACTAACTTAAAAGTGCAAATTGCTACAATTGAAAGTGAAATTGAATCATATCGAGAAGATGTTAAAAGTTTAAAAGAAGATATTGCTTCAATTGATGAAAGAATTGCAATATTAACCGTTGATTTAGCGAAAGCACAAAGCGAAGTTGACAAGGAAAAAAATATTAAGTTAGAAGATAAAGGTGCATCCGATTACTTTAAATTGCAAGAAGAACTAGACAACGCAAAGTTAAAATTGGTTGATTTAGACAAAGTAAAACAAGACCACCAAGTTACTTTAAAATTAATTGAACAAGAAAGAGTAATGATAAACGGTGATTTTACAAAAGTTCAAGAACGCAAAATTCACGAAGAAATGAACTTGCAAAAAATTGATGACGACTTAAATTCAATGGCAACTAGAATTATGGAAGAATATGAACTTGATTACAATGATTGTCAAAGTTATAAAAATCCAGAATTTAATTTGCAAGAAAGTATGCCAAGAATTATCGAAATCAAAAAGGAAATTTCAAAACTTGGTTATGTCAATATGGCAGCCATTGAAGATATTAAAGATTTGTCTGCTAGATATGAAGAAATGACCAAAGAAATGGATGACGACAAAAAAGCGGAAGAAGATTTGTTGCAAATAATAAAAGAGTTATCAACCGAAATGACACAAAAATTTGATGATGCTTTTAATAAAATTAATGAAAACTTTACAAAAACTTTCCGTGAATTGTTTGGCGGTGGAAATGCTAGATTAATGTTAACCGAAAGCGAAGATACGCTTGAAGCAGGTGTTGATATTATCGCTGAGCCACCGGGTAAAAAGGTTACAAACTTAACACTTTTAAGCGGTGGTGAACAAGCATTGACTGCAATTGCAATTTTGTTTGCAATCTTAAAATTAAGACCAATGCCATTCTGCTTACTTGATGAAATTGAAGCAGCACTTGATGATGCAAATGTTGAAAGATTTGCAAAATATTTACATCGTTTCTCACAAGAAACACAATTTATTGTAATAACTCACAGAAAGCCAACAATGGAATTAGCCGATTCATTATATGGTGTAACAATGGAAGAAAAGGGCGTTTCAAAAGTGGTATCAGTAAAACTAAGCGAAGCATTGTCAGTTGCTGAGCCAGCACAAGCATAAAGGAGTTGACTTAATGAAATTAAGTAGAGAAGAAAAAAAGGCTTTAAAACAAAGTCAAAAACAAGAAAAACTTGAAAAAAAGTTGCAAGCAAAGCAAGAAAAGTTGCAAAAAAAACTTGATAAAAAAAATAGTGTAAGCAATTTTGTTGATGAAGTAAATAATACTTTAGTTGAAAATGCTAACCTTAGTCAAGTTGAAAATGATATTAAAAATGAAGAAGATAACTCTTGTAATAGTTGTGAGCAAACAGTTTGTAACGAAGTAATTAAAAATGACGATTTAACAAATGATACCGAAGAGTTAAGTGAAAGTAATATTAATTTATCAAATGATGAAAATA